>JAQWHO010000180.1 GCA_029249355.1 Thalassotalea sp. | reverse complement strand
ATCGAAATACATTGCACTGGCAATTAAATCATAATGCTGACGAGTTAGAATTTCTCTCGCTTCAGTTAAGCTTTTAGCTAGGGTGATTTCATTAATCCCATGGGCTTTTAACTGGTTTATTATGAACTTACTTTGAGTATCTGAAGGTTCAATTAATAAAATTGATAATTCGCTTGGTTGTATGCTTGTCATTTTATTCTCATTTAATATGGTAAATTAACACTGGATATTAACCACCGATAAATTTAACTTTATAACCTGATTTTTCTAAAATATTTTTAATAGCATCGCGTTTATCACCTTGTATTTCGATGGTTTCATCAACGACACTGCCGCCCGTTCCACAACTCTTCTTTAATTTACTTGCGAGATCTTTCAGTGCTTTAGCGTCTAAACCTAAACCACTGATCACCATTACACCTTTACCTTTTCTACCTTTGGTTTCTCTGCGTACTTTAGCAAAACCATCACTTGGCGTTATTGTTTTTACTTTTTCGGGTGTTATTTTTCCTTTGTCGGTTGAATATACAAGATCGGATAATTGGTCTTGCCAAGACATAAAAACTACTCTTTAGGAAACTTAATAGAATTATAGTAAAACTGAGCGAAAAAAAATACTCACCATGTCATGAATAATGTTTTTTGTTATAAATGATATAAGCTTAGCGAGTTAATCGAGCTTTTAACTTTAGTGTATAAATTTAATGATAGAAAATACAGAACATAGTTTTCAATATAATTAATTATATCTATCGAATTATTTAAGAGATAATGATTTCAACTTTTAGAATAGAACACAAAAAGAGAGTATTATGTTAAAAAATATTGAAGGACAAAAAATTCCAACCTTAAGTTTTCCAATGATTGAAAATGGTGAATGGATCAAACGTAGTACAAGCAATATCTTTGATAATAAAACTGTAATTGTTTTTGCTTTACCGGGCGCTTTTACTCCAACTTGTTCATCTACGCATTTACCTAGATATAACGAGTTATCAGAAACATTTTTTGCAAACGGAGTAAATGAAATTGTTTGTTTGTCAGTTAATGACACCTTTGTAATGAACGCTTGGGCTGAAAATCAACACGCAGAAAAAATTAGCTTTATCCCTGATGGAAATGGTGATTTTTCACAAGCGATGGGAATGCTGGTTGACAAAACAGCAATAGGTTTTGGTAAGCGTAGCTGGCGCTATGCGATGTTAGTTAAAAATGGTGTTATTGATAAAATGTTTATTGAACCGGAAGTTGAAGGTGACCCATTTGAAGTGTCTGATGCTGACACTATGCTGAATTATATCAATCCTAATGCTGTTCAATCTCAAGCAATCACCATCTTTAGTAAGCCTGATTGTCCTTTTTGTAAAAAGGCTAAAGCATTATTAACGGAAAAAGGTCTTAAGTTTGAAGCGTTAGAAATAGGCAAAGAAACAAGTTTATCAACATTAAAAGCTGTAGCTAATGCAGAAACTGTCCCGCAAATCTTTATTGATGGTAAATTAATCGGCGGCAGCGAAGCGTTAGAAAATTATTTTAAGTAACACTTGTAATATATTTCTTTGAATTAAAAAAGGCCAATCAAAATTTTCTGATTGGCCTTTTTATTACATATTTTTTTATTTAAAGTTTTGCTTCAAGTTCAGGCAATACATCAAATAAATCACCTACAATACCGTAGTCAGCAACTTGAAAGATTGGTGCTTCAGCATCTTTGTTGATAGCCACAATCACTTTAGAGTCTTTCATACCCGCTAAATGTTGTATAGCACCTGAAATACCTACCGCGATATATAAATCTGGAGCAACAATTTTACCCGTTTGACCCACTTGCATATCGTTTGCAACAAAGCCAGCGTCAACTGCAGCGCGTGATGCACCAATAGCAGCACCTAATTTATCAGCAATACCGTCTAATAATTTGAAGTTGTCGCCATTTTGCATACCACGACCACCAGAAATTACTACGCTTGCAGCGCCTAAATCAGGGCGTTCAGAAACAGTTAACTCATCACTTACATGACGTGAAGTACCAGCATCAGTTGCATTGTCAATGTTTACGACTTCAGCATTACCATCGGTTGCAACAGCATCAAAGCCCGTTGAACGAACAGTAATAACTTTTTTGCTATCTAAGCTTTGTACTGTAGCAATGGCATTACCAGCATAAATAGGGCGTACAAATGTATCAGCTGATTCAACACCGATAATGTCAGAAATTTGAGCAACATCTAACATAGCTGCAACACGAGGCATAAAGTTTTTACCCGTTGTTAAAGCTGTCGCTAAAATATGTTCATAATCAGCAGCTAAGTCTGTAACTAATAAACTTACATTTTCAGCCAACTGGTGTTCATAAGCAGCGTTATCAGCAACTAATACTTTACTAACACCATTAACTTTAGCCGCTTGCTCAGCAACAGCTGAACAGTTAGAGCCTGCGACTAAAAGGTGAATATCACCACCAATCGCTTGAGCGGCAGCAACGGTTTTTAATGTGTCTGATTTTAATTCGTTATTATCGTGCTCTGCAAAAACTAAAATACTCATGAGATCACCTTCGCTTCATTTTTTAACTTTTCAACTAATTCATCAACTGTTTCAACTACAATACCTGCTTGACGTTCTGAAGGAGGCGTTACTTTTAATAAAGTAGAGCGAGGAGATAAATCAATACCAAAATCAGCGGCTGATTTTACATCTAATGGTTTACGCTTAGCTTTCATAATATTCGGTAATGAAGCATAGCGCGGCTCATTTAGACGTAAATCGGTAGTCACAATTGCCGGTAAATTAAGGGCAACCGTTTGTAAACCACCATCTACTTCACGAGTAACATTGACTTTATCGCCGTCTACTTTTACTTCAGAAGCGAAAGTACCTTGCGGTAAACCTGTTAATGCAGCAAGCATTTGACCCGTTTGATTATTATCGCTATCAATAGATTGCTTACCTAAAATAATCAGCTGAGGTTGTTCTTCTTCAACTACTTTTTGAAGTAATTTAGCCACATTTAATGAATCTAAGTTTTGATCTGTTTCAATTTGAATTGCACGATCAGCACCTAATGCTAGTGCTGTACGTAATTGCTCTTGGCAAGATTTATCGCCAATTGATACGGCAATAACCTCAGTTGCTGTACCTGCTTCTTTTAATCGAACTGCTTCTTCTACTGCGATTTCACAAAATGGGTTAATAGCCATTTTTACATTGGCTAAATCAACATTAGTGTTGTCAGCTTTCACGCGAACTTTAACGTTATAGTCGATGACACGTTTGATGGGGACTAATACTTTCATCGTTGCCTCTAATTATTGCTTGTTGGTTTTTTTTGCCTAGCTTTTATTTCAATTAAAATAATGAGCTAGACTTAGTTTATTGGCTCAAAGGTTACTTTTAGATAGTGTTTACGTCAACGTAACTTTATCTGAAAATGAGCAAATATGTTTTATATCAGTAAATACTCTTTTACAGCATAGTATTTACTGACGAAAATTCTATAGGTATGATATTATCAAACAGGTGTTTGAAAATCAAACGTGCGTTTGAAATTCAATAGTGAAACAATTTTGGGAGAAATTATGGAACGTGAATCAATGGAATTTGACGTTGTAATCGTTGGCGCAGGGCCATCAGGATTATCAGCGGCATGTCGTCTTATGCAATTAGCACAAGAAAAAGAACAAGAATTAATGGTGTGTGTTGTTGAAAAAGGCTCTGAAGTTGGTGCGCATATTCTTTCTGGTGCCGTTTTTGAACCTAGAGCACTCAATGAATTGTTCCCTGATTGGCAAGATAAAGGTGCTCCTTTAGCAACCAAAGTTACTGGCGATGATATTTATTTATTAAATGGTGAAGATAGTGCCATTAAATTACCAAACTTTAGCGTGCCTAAAACCATGCACAATGACGGTAATTATATCGTAAGTATGGGCAATGTTTGCCGTTGGTTAGCAGAACAAGCAGAGCAACTTGGTGTTGAAATTTTTCCTGGCTTTCCTGCTCAAGAAGTTATTTATAATGAAAATGGTAGCGTAGCCGGTGTTTTAACAGGCGACATGGGATTAGATGTAGAAGGTAATCCAAAAGATTCTTTTGTTCCAGGCATGGAATTACGTGCTAAGTACACTGTATTTGCTGAAGGTTGTCGTGGTCACCTTGGTAAAGAATTAATCGAAAAATTCAACTTAGATGCAGATAAATCACCGCAACATTACGGTCTCGGTTTTAAAGAAATTTGGGATATTGACCCTGAAAAACATCAAGAAGGTCTAGTTGTTCATACAGCTGGTTGGTCTTTAGATAAAGATACGAACGGTGGTGGTTATTTATATCATGCAGAAAACAATCAAGTCTTTGTTGGCTTAATTGTCGATTTAAATTATAGCAATCCACATTTAAGTCCATTTGATGAATTTCAACGTTATAAACATCATCCTAAAATCGCTCAATATTTGGAAGGCGGTAAACGTGTTTCTTATGGTGCTCGTGCTATGGCAAAAGGTGGTTTTAATTCATTACCTAAAATGACTATGCCAGGTG
>JAQWHO010000179.1 GCA_029249355.1 Thalassotalea sp. | reverse complement strand
ATAGAATCAATCCAATCTAATTCATTTTTTTTTGTAACTTTATTAGATGGATTGTTGTCAGACCAAGCTTCAATTAAAGTGTAATATTTCTCTCCTGACGTATTTCTAATAGTTTGGACTTTCATAAGTCCTTCTTCTTCTGCAATTTTACCTATTGTTGCTACTGAGAAATCCCTAGAGCCACGATCATATTGTTGTTGGCAAATTTTATTTAAAGCAATCAGCTTTTTAGTTACTGTAGGGGAAGAATTCTTTGCAAAGCTATTCATTAATTGCTTAATATTTTTCATATTTTTCCTGTTTTATTTTGTAGTAATGAGGTTTTTCCATCCAGTAAGTTTTGTAACTCAAACTTTATCGATTCAACCTTTTCATTTTCATTTAAATCGGAGAGGTAAAGGTTACCGTCAACGATATTTTCAATCCGTTCCCATGAGAAGTCTGTGGCTACCAAAAGTAAATCCATAAACTGTTTTGCTGATTTTAATTTTTGATTCTTATCCAATTTATAAAATTTTGGTGTTAAACCGTTATTATCGGCAATATTAGAAATGATATCTGTTGACTTATCTACAGCTTTAGAAGCATCAATTGATGCATATATGATCCCGTTCTTTAAGCCTTCATAATAAAGTCTAAGGTTACTACAATCTTCAATAGATCTTTCTATATGTTTAAAGTCATTAGCTATTAATTGATAGCCATCTTGCGTATTTTCTGAGTTAAGTATTGCTGTCGATTGTCTAACTAGCGTTTCAAGTTTTGTAATATCGCTAGCATAAATATCAACCTTTTCAGCTTCTAACAGATATGCCATTTGATGTTTATTTAACAGAAGAGTAAGTTCCGTGGGTGTATTTTGCCCAGGGTGCGCAACCCTAAATTCATAAATAGAACCTTCTACCTCTTGTTTTCTCAATAAAAATTCATCCATTTTTTCGACAGCATCTTCACTTGCAATCAAAATCTCATTTTGAAGTGCTTGCATACCAAAAATGAAAGCAGGCCCTGTCAGGAAATACTTACAAGAAGGGCAGTTCTTTGCTCGGTAGCCTTTAGGTACTGGTATGGAATTGTTTTGTGAATTATCATCCTGAATCCCTCCTTCATGACAACCATAGCAAGACTGCAGACACACACCAATATCCATAAAACCATAACTGGCAACGGGGTAACTGTTACTTAAAAGATTCAATGTATTATCAGACAGTGAAGTAAACTCTGATGCGAGTTCCTCAATCTTATTTTCATAAATTAATTTTTTATTCTTTCAGGTGCTTTATGAAGCATTTTTTCTTCGGCTTCAGAAAAATGCTGTCGTACATCCCCTAAGCCAACTTTAGTATAATAAAGAGTCATTATTATAGAGTGATGACCAACCATTTTCTGAACAATATGCGGTGCAATTCCTCCATCCAGAATATACGCGGTAATGAGTGATGCTCTCAAACAGTGAGGGGTATATTTTGAGCTCCACCCGTTATATGTGTTGACATCAGATCCTGGATTTCTCGTAGTTAAAGGGAACTCTTGTGTTTGTATTCTTGATAATAATAAAGCTAAAGCATTAAAAGCTTTACCGGTTGTAATTGGTAAGCACCTTTCGAATTTGTTCTTGCCAGATGCATTTCTAAAAAGAAATGATTGATGGTCTAGTTGCTTAAATGCTTTATCAGTGAGCCCAGTATTAGGCACCTCTTTCCATGATACTAGTTTTTCTATTGGGTTATATTTAGATTGCCAGTCACGAAGTTTTATCAGCCACTTAATTAATGCTTCAGGTATATATGGAACACTATGACCACCTTTTGAAAATGTTGCTGTTTTATTTGTAGTAGTATAACAGCCTACAGAAGATGCATTACTCTCAAGGCTATCGGCATCCAATACAAAACTGTCTAAGGAGCTGTGCTTTTTCTGCCATAGGATCTTTTGTCTATGGATTTGTTCATCTAAACTTAGAGTGTCAGATAGCTTTAGCAACATTCCTTGGCTTGTTCTTTTTTTTCCATTATATTTGGCGCAAGCTAATACGTTGTTATTTTCCTGCCATTCATATATAGGTAGCCCACTTTCTTTGTTGACAACCAACTTGGAAATATCCGCTTCACCACTATCACAAAATACAATTTGCCTACCTCTGTGTGGAGTATATAAAAGTGCAGCCATTGCAACCGCACTTCCAGGAAACCACATCTGGTATGGTTTTTTTGGAGATATAGCGGGTGATTCTCTCCAAACACAGTCTGGATCATTAAAATCAATATCTTCTTTATCAACGTAATACCAATCTGAACTATAGATTGACTGTGCATTAGCTAAACCAGAAAAGCTTTCAGCTTCTGGTTGTAATAAATGGTTTTGCGCATTCACGATATCACTATATGGAAGAATAGGCTTAACGGTCTCATTTTTCTTTGCTATTGATATTTGATTATCATCATCCATTTCACTAAAGGGGTTTGCAAAACCTTCCAGAATGACTAACTCTTTTGTTTCAGGATCACGGTCACCGCAACTATTTTCAAGGCAATAATCTAAATAACTATTCACCGTCGAAACGACTATGTTCTTTCGGGATTCAATTACACTATCGAATATCTCCTGAAGTGTTCCATGTTCTGAATCAACATGAAAATATACTCCGGGTCTAGTTTCTAGTTTATTTTTTGAAAGAACGCCGTTAATAAAATTTTTTATTATTATTCGTCTAGAAGCTTGGCTCTTTTGACTTTTAATCCAGTCAGTCGCATATATTGTCCACTCTTCATAATTTGGATCGCATGAGGATTTAAAATACTCTCTTTCGGCTAGTATGCCTTTGCTATAGTCAAAACATTGTTTAGCATAGTAATTTAAAGGCCGCATATAAGGGTTTTTCTGCATATGCCTTATATATTCTGTATTTGTTGAAATTGAATTTATTTTGCAGAAATTCTTAATATCTTCGAGTGTATAAAACTTAAACGTTAATAAATCATCCCATTCATCAAGACTATAATAGTCTAAAGGCTCTGGAACCAAAGCATCATCAAACTCTGTAAGTTCTTTATATAAACCTTCTGTAACGTCTGAAATAGTTATATCAAGAGATTGAAATTTTATTATTTTTTTTAATGAATCAAGTACATCACTGACATACTTATACGATTTTCCAAGTACATCGTCTGTTGATATAAAGCCATCCATTTTTCTCCAAGAATCACTATGCACGAGTAAAAGTTCTGGATGCTCAGCCCTATATTGATCAAACTGGTGCACTGATTTGCAATTAATACTTCTACATAGCTTCTTTAATTCAGAGATAGGCTGCATGCCCTTAATTCTGGATTTTCCATTTTGAGTGTAAGGCCAAGTTTTCAATTGCTCACCATAATGAGCATAAGGGTCGTATGGCAGAGCATATTCGCTATCTTTGTCTTTTCTTAATTTTGTATACTCACCCCCTCTAGATGCTATTACCTTATTCTCTTTGATAAACTCCTCGAACTTATCAAAATGCATATATTCCCTTCCATCAGGTGCTCGTTGTGGACTAAGCCCACTATCATAAATATGTTTCCAACTAGTATACTCAGCATAAAATTCTTGCGGATTTCCTGGCAATATTTTACCTGGATTTTGCTCTGCGTATTCTTGGCGTAATTTAGCTCCTGTTAACCATTGAGTCAAAGTAATCTCATTCTCTAAGACAAACTTGGTAAACTCTTCATATTCAACAACTTCTGGCACACCTGTTATATCAAACCAATTACTACATTCATCATAAATTTCTAATGGATTATCAGGTAATAAATATTTTGTTTTTATTCTCTTGGCTTTGCTTATGTAATTGGCACGTAAGAATTCATTTTTATTAGCTATCTTCAAGAATTGAGTAAAAGGTGGATAGGCTCGTTTCTTTTTGTTACCTAAAACCTCATCCCAGCCCAACCATAGTTCCCCATAACATTTTTTAGGGTCTAGCGGCAATAAATTCCCCGCTTCAGTATTTAAATTATACTGAAAGGTGAATTCTCTATAATTATCTTCTTTAACCTTATTTTCTTGGATTACTTTACAAAAAGCCTCATACCCTAAACAAAGAAGAATACTGTTACCATGTTTGATACATTCATGGCCTTCCCAAATATCACCATAATAAGGGGGAGCTTCTTTTGTCATATCAAAATTTTTCGACTTATATAGAGCTTCCCAGGACAGTCCTGTTTCATACATAAGAAAAACAGCTGTTTTATAACTTAAACGACGCCTAGTAGAAGAAATAGGCCATTTACTATACTCTTCGTAAAATTCCCAAGGTTTTGAGTGAAGATAATATTTTTCATTATCAAAACTTTTATACATTTCTCCCCATAAATGTTTGGGTACTAGATTACTAATTACTACTGATTTAAATTCATCAAAATTCGCGAATCGGCGGGTCATATCTTCTCTTATGTTCTCCCACCCACACCACTCTTTATAATAATTTTCTGGCTTTCCAGGTAAAAAATAAACACCATCATAAGCCTGTCTAAAATTTTTATATTGGCTCCTGGTTGAACATTTTTTGTATATAAATTGACAAAACCCAATAAAATCTAATTTCATCTTATAATCAGCATCTGGGTCTAAATTATCCCAACTATTCCACTCAGCATAAGCACTAGATGGTGATCTAGGTAGTCGCTCTTTTTCTGGTGATCTTGTTCTGAATTTATCGTATGTATTTGCTGTTATATTATTATCTAACATCAACTTACAGAAATCCCCATAACTCATTATATTAGTACCGTTTCCACAACTAACGACAACATGCCACGATACCCACTCTTCATAATGTGAGGATGGTTTTTCTGGTATATGCTTCTTGCTTTGTTGATTATTCCATCTATTTTTAAACGTGGAGAAACCGTATTGATTTACATTGTTAGCATTCATTACAGAGACAAATTCTTGATAGTTTAAAATATTATTAGACATTAAATAGTATTCCGTTTAATTCCTTTGACTTCTCAGTAAAAACCTTATGGATTTCAGCTTGATCTGCTTCTGTATAAACATCCTTTGAATAGGGGCTTTTGTGATTTAACGCTTTTGTAATCAAAGTACTGTCTATTCCATTATTCATCAGTCTACGTCCATATGCATGCCTGAGCCCATGAGGGGTTGTCCCTAATGTTTTTTTATGTGTTAGATTTATATTTTCAACTGCTTTTTTGAATTGGCGCTTAAAAGTTTCGTAAGACTTTGGAGCGCCACTATTACTTACAAAAGCAAATGGATGCTTTGCTTCTTCTTTCAATAGCAGTTTACCTTTACTGTCCATTAAACTTGTGTTTCTAAACCTGACTTGCTCTACATAAATTTTGAATAATTTATAAAACTCAATACCGGCACTTTCAGGGAACCAATTTACATAAAAAAAATTACCATCCATTAAAGCAGGGTCTTTCCAACCGCTGTAATAATTCTTTCTATTAAGAGAATCCGTTCGCGGTAATAACCCGTAATTTTTTTGTAAATGAACATCTCTAGATTCTTTTCTACTCGGATTTTCTTTTAGTTTGGCAAATCCTTCTTTCGGGTGGTGAACTTTAATTATTGCCAACCCACCTTCATCCACCATAATATCCTCTAACCAAATATGGAAAGGCTCACTAACTCGCAAGCCTCCATACACTAAAAGATATGTGATTAGTATATTGCCTAAATCACACCTTTTATGAATTGGTGAATTTGGTGAAGCACCTTTTTTTATAAAACCATTAAGAATTAAGTCTTGGATACGATTTTCTGGGAAGGCTTTTATTGCTCCATTAGTGGAGGAGAGTTGATACTTTACTTTTACTCTTCTATCACGTTCACTCTTTTCTTTATTAGCTACATCATCCCGCAAGTGAGAAAGAAATGCATTTTTATTCTTGTGATAATAAGCAGCCAAATTAATAAACTGCTCATATTTTGTCGCTTTTCTAAAAGGGTTTAGTCTCAGAGATTCATCATTTTTTTTGTCGGCCAAATAATCAGCGTATAAAGTTAAATGCTGTAATAAAGTTCTAGATCTTCTATTGGACAAACTAACCCAGTACAAACCCGAATCATCATTACCCTTTTCATCTCTTGTTCCATACTGAAGAGCTTCCGAAAAGCCTTTGAACGCCTCTGTCGCGGAGAGGTAAGATTCTTTATTAGCCGAAATGAACTCCATGAACAACCTAATACTTTGAACACTATTGGTTTGCCAGCTTTTACTCTTCGTTAAATTTGTTAAAAGATACTTCAAGTGATCTATCAAAATACCTTGGTTCTCAATAACGATTACGGGAAGTCTAAAGTTTCGGCTTGTCCGATTTGAACTTACATTCATAAATTTCGATGAATGAGAAGGCAATTTCATTTAGAAACTCACATTAATATTACATATATGGGGGTTAGTATAGTAAACAAAAAACCAAAAAAAAATTTATATCACAAAATACAGCCTATATCCGTATAAAATAGTACATTTACTAAAGGGGTTAGTATTGCAGATATACTACTTGAAACTTTAGCGCCTAATGATTGTAAATGACCTTTGGCTTCACTTCGCCCCATTTGGTTCAGTGTGCCTGTTAAAACAAAAATTTGATTGAGTAGCGGTTGCTGATCTTCTGTTTTAACTTCTATTGCAGGCCATGACATAATACTTTCAAGTTCATTTACAACGTCAACATTATGTTCTTGTTGGAAAAATGAGACAATATTGGCAGCCACTACTCCACCAACATCGGGTACTTTTTGTAACGTTTCAGCATCAGCGGATTTAACAGCAGAAAAAGTTAAAAAGTAATTGGCTAAGTTAGCAGCGGTAGTTTCACCCACTTCACGAATGCCGAGAGAATAAATAAATTTAGCTAATGTCGTTTGCTTCGCATTTTGAAGACCTGAAATAAGATTTTGAGCAGACTTTTTCCCCATTCGCTCCATGGTGCTGACACTTAATTCTGTGAGATTAAATAAATCAGCAGGTGTTTGAATAAGTTTTTCATCAACGAGTTGTTCAACTAATTTATCGCCTAAGCCGTCAATGTCTAATGCTTTACGTGAGGCAAAATGTTTAATCGCCTCCTTACGCTGTGCGCCACAGAATAATCCGCCGGTACAGCGTAATACCGCTTCGCCTTCAAGGCGTATAACTTCTGAATCACAAACAGGGCACGTACTTGGAAAATATATTTCCATCGCGTCAGCAGGTCGCTTATCTTCTACAATACTGACTATTTGCGGAATAACATCCCCCGCTCGACGGATAACCACAGTATCTTTGATTTTAATGCCAAGACGTTGTATTTCATCTTGATTATGCAGTGTCGCGTTGCTCACCGTAACACCACCAACAAACACAGGTTTTAATCGAGCAACAGGTGTTATAGCCCCTGTTCTACCCACTTGAAACTCAACATCTTCTAAAATGGTTAATTCTTCTTGTGCAGGAAATTTGTACGCTATCGCCCAACGTGGCGCTCTGGCGACAAAACCAAGTTTTTCTTGTAAAGCAATATCATCCACTTTAAATACTGTACCATCAATTTCATAACTCAGTGCTTCACGGCTAATGAGAATGTTTTGGTAAAATGCTTCAACTTCACGAGTATTATTTAACAATTTAACTTCAGGACACATAGGTAAGCCCAGTGCTTTTAGCTGACATAAACGTTGATAATGAGATTGAGCTAGCCAAGTTTTAGCGCTTTTTTCTTCACTTTCACCACCGACATACCCCATACCATATGCATAAAAAGCTAAATTACGTTTGGCTGTTATTTTAGAGTCTAATTGTCTTAAACTGCCTGCTGCCGCATTACGAGGATTAGCGAAAGTTTTTTCGCCTTTTTTCATCGCATCATTGTTTAACTGTTCAAAACTTGATTTCGGCATGAAAACTTCGCCGCGTACTTCAAGAACATCAGGATAATCATCCCCTTGTAATTTCAGCGGTATTGATTTGATCGTTCTAACGTTTTCAGTAATATTCTCGCCAGTTGCTCCATCACCTCGTGTTGCCGCTTGAACAAATACACCGTTTTCATAACGAATACTCACGGCTAATCCATCTAATTTTGGCTCAGCACAAAGTGCAAAATCAGTTTTAGTTTTTAACCTGTCTTGAACTCGTTTATCAAACGCTTGCCATTCTTGCGCGGAAAAAACATTATCAAGCGAAAGCATTGGCACTTGATGAGTAACTTGCGTAAATGACTTTAATGGCGCGCCACCGACTTTTTGACTAGGTGAATCAAGTGTTTTTAAAGAAGGTGTTTCGGTTTCAATATCAATAAGTTCACGCATCAAACGATCGTATTCAATGTCAGGAACACTCGGTTCATCTAATACATAGTATTGGTGGTTATATTTATTGATCAGTTGGTGAAGTTCTAAAACTCGTGATTTGGCAGTTGATTCAGTCATAGTCTTTTCATTGGTAAAATTAAGCCTGCTAATTTCTTGTTAGTAAAGTTGTTAAAAGGCTTAATTAAAAATAGATCAGGCAGATGCGATGCGATTTCTTCGCTCAAATTCTCGTATTTTACCCATGTAATGTTGCTCAGTTTGTTTAGTCATTACACTGCGTTTGTCATCAAGCAGTTGAGCATTAAACTCCATAGATAGCTGCTTAGCGGCAGACATCATAAACTCAAACACTTCGAACGGGTCTCCTGCATTAGGTAACGTCATGAATAGTGTAATACCTTGAGTATTAAATGTTTCTATTTCATCTAAATCAAATGTACCAGGGTTCATCATATTCGCTAAGCTAAAGGTAACTTTACCATTACCCGCATTATCTTCATGACGATGAAAAATATCCATATCACCAAAACGTAAACCTAAGGTTAATAATGTCGGTAATAATGCAGCACCCGAAATACTATTGTTTTCAGGCATAACCACTGAAACAACAATCACTTCGGGATCAATTTCTATTTTTTTCTCTTTTTTCGGGCTATCAACTGCAGACATTGAAGGCATTTCATCATCTTCGCTAGAATTTATTTCACCACCAAAATTAATTTCCATTTGGTTACGTGCTAATTTTTCTTTAACCGTTTTACGTATACCTTTATTGCGCATTGGTTTAGCCGCTGGTTTTATTGACGGTTTTTCTTGTTCAACTGGCTGTTGATAAACTGGCTTGTCTTCTTCAACTTCAGGGTCAGGCGCAATTTCACTGGTTTGAGCTTGAGGTGGCGTATTATCAACCGGAGGTTGTTCAGTAATATCAGATAAATCCCCTAACGACGGCTCTAATGCAGGTTGCTCTGCACTGGGTTTTTCAACATCAATTGGCAGTGGCTCTTCATCAAAAGTAGGTGCAGGAGCTGCTTCATAAGGAATTTCATTTTCATTTAAGGTGTTTTCGCTAATCACTTTAGCTTTTCCTACACCGTCTTGATCAAAACCAGAACCGTCAAAGCCACGTGATTGTGGTTCTATTTTTTCATTTTTAGCTTTTAATTTATACGGGTTCTTATTTTTTCTAATGGTCCAAAAACCATGAATAAAGATAGCAGCTATTACGATAGCGCTGATAATAATTAAAACGTTTCTGAAATTATCTTCCATTACCTAGCCTATTCTTATGATACTTCTGCCATAGCAACCGCTTCGTCAATATCTACCGAAACCATTCTTGAAACCCCTGCTTCAACCATAGTTACACCAGTTAAGTGCGAAGCCATTTCCATGGCGATTTTATTATGACTAATATAAATAAATTGTACGGTTTGTGACATTTCTTTAACTAAGTTACAAAACCGACTTACGTTTGCGTCATCTAATGGCGCATCTACTTCGTCTAACATACAAAACGGTGCTGGATTTAAACGAAAAATAGCAAAGACCAATGATAATGCGGTTAGTGCTTTTTCTCCACCAGATAATAGATGAATCGTACTGTTTTTTTTCCCAGGAGGTCTCGCCATTATCGTTACACCGGTATCTAATAAATCTTCGCCGGTTAATGTTAAATAAGCTTGGCCACCGCCAAATACTTTGGGAAATAAAGATTGTAAGTCTTGATTCACTTTATCAAACGTTACTTTAAATTTATGTCGACTTTCTTTATCTATTTTCTCTATCGCTGATTCTAACGTTGTAATCGCTAAATTTAAATCCTGATCTTGTTGATCAAGATAGTTTTTTCGCGTTAATTGCGTTTCAAACTCATCAATTGCTGCTAAATTAATCGCTCCTAGCATTTGTAGGTCTTTTGCTAACTTAATTAACTGTGCTTGCCATTGAGATTCACGAGCGTTATCAGGCATTGTCTGTTGAACTGATTTGACTGTTTGACCTAATTCATTCAACTGTTCCAAAGCATTTTGAGCTTTTAAACGATAACTTTCACCATCAAGATGCAATTGATTAAGCGACTCTTTTAACTTATTAGTATCTTCGACGGTAAAACGTTGTTTTTGTTCAGTTGATTGTATAATTTCTTGAGCATCACTTAATGACCTTTGCTCTTTTACTAACTTGTTATCAAGGGAAACCATGTCAGATAACCAGGTTTGTAATTGTGCTTCATCATTTAATAGAGGGTTGGTACCTTCTTCAAGCAGCTTAGAATTATCACTTTGTTGTTTCGTTAATTGTTTAATGTTCTCTTGAAAACGGGCAATATTTTGTTGGCATTGAGATTCAGCATGTTTCGTTTTTTCGATGGTTAACTCTAATTGATGCTTTTCTGAGGTCAGAAACTGCTGTTGGCTTTGATTTTCTTGTACCTTATTTTGTAATACTTTAATGCTTTCTGATAGCGATTGAACCGTTTCATTATTCTCAAGTGGATGAATACTTGTCTGTAAATCATCAGTTTCTTTCATAGGTAAAGATAATGCGACTAAGGATTTTTTTGTCTTATCTATTGACTGCTCTAGCTGTAACTTCTCATTTTGTAATACTTGGCGTTGTTGCAGCTGCGTTGCATTCTTTTGTTTACTCAGTGCTTGAGACTGTTTTAAATCGCCAATTTGTTGCTGTTTTTTCGTGAGTTGATGCCCAACTTCTTCATGTTGTGTGGTTAATGTATTTTGCTCACTTTCAAGCAAGGATATTTTTTTCAAAATATCGTCATGTTGTCGGTTTAATTCAGATAAACGATTTTCATGTGCTTCTAAAGCACTTACATCAGTAAAATGATCATTTTTTTCATTAAACAATCCTCGATGAATAAAATGCTGACTGAGCCAAAACCCTTGCGGACAAATAACCGATTCATGCGTTTTAAGCTGAGGTAAAAGTGCGATGGCTGCTTGATAGTTTTCAGCAACCTTAATGTTATTTAACAAGCCGTTTATTGCGCTACTGCCATTAATTTTTTCAGCTAATGTATTGGTTTTACTTTCAATATTTACACTATGATTTAGTAGCAATAATGATTGTGGACTATTTTCCAAAATAAGGTCATTTAATGGAAATTTATCAACAAACGATGCTTGTAACTTATGAGATAGCACCATCTCAACCGCTAACTCCCAACCATTATCAATCGTTATTTTTTGCTGTAGTTCGCCAAAGCTGTTTAATTTATTTTCTGCAAGCCAAGTAAGTTGTGTACTTTGCCAATCTGCTTGCTGTGAAAGTTTTTCATTCAACTGCTCAACTTGCTTTTCTAATGCAGAACAAGTACCAACAACTTCGCTTTTTTGCTGATTTAATTGCCAGATTGATTGTTGGTTCGCTTGAGATTTATCCTTACTATTTTGTTGCTGAACAAGTAAATAATCGATTTGATGATTTAATGTGCTTAATTGTGTTTCATCAAAAGCTATATCATTATTCGTTTCTAGAGTTAACGCATTTAACTGTTCAGAAACAACCGTTAGGCGTGATTTCTTTTGTTCAATAATCTCTTCATATTGTGCTTTTTTGCGCGTTTCTTCTAACTTAAGATTATTGTGCTTTTCTTGTTGCTGATGATATTGCTGTATTGTCTGTTGCTGTTTCAGTAATTCTTCATGGCTACGTTGATACTGCTGACTTTGCTCAGATAACTGTTGAACTAATGCTTGATAGTTAGGCTGCAATTCAGCTAATTTATTCGTTTGAATGTTTAACTGTTCTTGTTCAATTAATAATGATTTTTGAGCCTGAGCAATTTGCTCTTGATTAATTTGTTTATCATCAGCTAATTTTTTATGTTGTTGAGTCAGATGTTTAATTTGTTGTTCTAAACGCGCGGTATTATTGGTTAAAACAATTTTTTGCTGTTGCAATGCTTGGATCGATTGATTAGCCGTTTGAAAATTCTGTTTAGCTGAAAATAGCGCTATTTCATCACTTTTTTGTAATGATTCTTTTTGAGATATTTGCGTCTGAAAGCCATCTATCTTTAACTGATTGCTCTTATATTGTTGATCATTTTTTTGCCAGCGTAATACCGCTAATTCAGCTTTTACTTTTCTTTCTTGGCTTTTAAGTGTTTTGAAGCGTTTAGCCGCTTCAGCTTGCTGATGTAACTTATCAATTTGAGTATTAAGCTCAGAACGAATATCAAACAGTCGGGCTAAGTTTTCTCGGGTGTGTCTGATCCTAATTTCAGTGTCGCGACGACGTTCTTTATATTTTGAAATGCCTGCTGCTTCTTCAATGAATACGCGTAATTCTTGAGGTTTAGACTCAATTAAACGAGAAATAGTGCCTTGCTCAATAATTGCGTAACTTCGTGGACCTAAACCAGTACCTAAAAAGATATCAGTAATGTCTTTACGTCGGCATTTTGTACCATTTAAAAAATAGGTATTTTGACTGTCGCGATTAACAACACGACGAATAGATACTTGACTGCGATCCGCCATCGAGCCTTGAATTCGATCAGCCATATTATCAAATAACAACTCAACACTGGCTTGTCCGACTGGCTTTCGAGTTGATGCGCCATTAAAAATAACATCGGTCATGGCATCGCCACGTAAGTTTTTTGCTGAACTCTCGCCTAAAACCCAACGTACAGCGTCAATAATGTTTGATTTTCCACAACCATTAGGGCCGACAATTGCCGTCATTTGCTGCTCAAATGGCACTTTTGTTGGATCAACAAAAGATTTAAATCCAGCCAATTTGATGTGCTTTAATCGCATTTATTCAGCAAACCTAATATGTCGAGTTATTGTTATTTGAAGAATGACTTTAGCAGAATTTTATGTAGTTTGTAACAACTGACAACTTCTCACAAAGCATTAATCACTCTATAATCAATATATCAACTTAACGAGTTAAAAATTAAACTAAATGTCATCACAATTACAGCAACCTTTCGCCCAAAGTGGCGCAGGGTATTTTATGAAAGGCTTTGAGTTAATAAAACTCAAAGGGATCAGACGATTTGTTTTTATTCCTCTTATGGTCAATTTATTATTATTTAGCAGTGCATTTTATCTAATGATATTGCAGC
>JAQWHO010000178.1 GCA_029249355.1 Thalassotalea sp. | reverse complement strand
GGATTTATCCGCACCAATACTTTCATCAGCACTTTCACCAACAGGATATAACAAACCATTTTCAGCACGCTCTAGTGTTAATTTTTTAACCTGAAAGCCTTTCGCTATTTCAGTTAATGGTGTGCTGTTCGTTAAGTTATTTTCAAAAGCGATACCTGAAACATCATCAAATAATGTAAAAGGTTGTTTGCCGTTTTCATTAAACACTAAGTTGTTCTGAATTTTACTATTTAATGGTGCCGCTGAACGTTCAGCATCGCTACCGGCAGAAAGTTGAACATGGTCAACATTAATCATTGAGTTATTTTCAATTAAGGCATTTTCAACTTGGTGATAACGATTAATCGGCGAATTAGGAACGCCGTTCATCACCGTAAAGCCACTTCCAAAACGGTAGCCTGTTAACCCTTCCATATAGTTATTACGAATGATTTGGTCTTTGTTAATCACGCGAATACCGCCAGTATGATCAACACCATTACCGAAGAAAACGTTATCTTTAATAATATTACCGTTACCATGACGTAAGGTTAATGTGCCACGAGATTCAAAAAAGGTATTGTTAATTAATTCATTTTTACCTGATTTAACCGAAATAATTTCTACTTCACCATTACAACGGTCAAAATAGTTGTTTTCTACTTTAGTGAATGAATTACTTAATGAGTAATGACTAGTACCAATTCTTAACGTTTCACCACCATTTGAACCTAATATAGGTCGAGGACCAAAATAGTTGTGGTCAATTTGGTGGTGGTTTTCTTGACTGTCTTCGGTATTTAAACGAACCGCCATAGTAACGCCTTTGTTACGTTTACCGGCTAAGTAGCTATGATCAAAACGGTTATGTTTTCCATACATGCTAACCCAATAGTCGCCTTCTGCTTTATCAGGGTTTGAGTAGTCTTCTATTACCACTTCTGTAACGCGTGAGTGATAAGCTAAATTCTTTTTATTTTGACGATATTCGATAACCGCGCTACTTGGCGTGTAACCGTCTTTAAATACTAAACCTGAAACAACTAAGTATTTACCCGCTAATCTTAAATTAGATTGCCCAGTTAAAAATACTTTACCATTTGTTTCTGCTTTTAATGTGATTGGCGCATTTTCTGTCCCTTCACCTTTAAATAAAATTTCAAAATTATTCCATGTACCATTAGACAAAACGATTTCATCGCCTGCTGACAATTTATCGAGTGCATTTTTATATTCGACTTGAGAACTCACTAACCAAGATTTTGCCGTTGATGGTTGGCAAGCAGCAGTGATTAATATAAATAAACTTGATAAAAATACCGTTTGAAAAAGTTTTGATTTGTACATATTTACCTCAAAAGAGTCATTCTTAAAAACTTATACTTAAAAATAGTGAGTTCTCAATTACACCCGTAAAAGAGAACTCCATTTTTACTTACATTTATACTTATAACGTTTAGCATCACTTTAAATTAAAGCAGGGCTAAGTTAAAAAAAGAACTAAGTTAAAAGCTCGCTTTCACCCCAAGGAAAAACTTACGACCTGAGAATGAATAATCAGATACAGTTCCTGGGCCACGTGTCATTACTTGTGCTTCTTCTAGTAAGTTAAGTGCTTTTAACGATACTGAAACACTCTTATTGATTTTGTACTTGATAGCCGCATCAACATAATCACTATCTTCTACCCAACGATTACCTTTATGAGGAAATGGTAAGTCGTTTGGTTGGAAATAACGTGAACGGTATTTATACATTAAACGCATAGATAAGTTATCACCTTCCCAGTAGATAGAACCTGAAGCAACGTTTTTAGAAAATCCCATTAAGTTTGCATCCGGGCTAATGCCCCAGTTAGCAGGCTCTTCAGAATTAAAGTCAGAAACCGCATGGTTCCATGCACCTTTAATACCTAAACCACTCCAAATACCAGGTAACTCAGCAAAATGCTTTTGGAAAGTTAATTCAAAGCCTTTAATGGTTGATTCATCATCAGCTACTTGGTTCACACTGTAAGGAATTTCATGTGAATAATCACCTACGGTAACCGTTCCATCTGCTGAAACATTCGTCACAGTAGGCACACGGTTTTCAATCACCAACTTTGTACCACCGGTAAAGTTTTTCCAATAACCCGCTAAAGTAACGGCCATATCCAAACTTGGGTACCACTCTAAAGATAAATCAAAGTTATTAGCGGTAAATGGATTCATCATATTACCTTGTGCATAACCCGACACTAATTGTGAATCGTAACTGCCACAGGTCGCGCTTTCGCTGGTGTCAGCAGAGTTACAATCAGTCAAGCTTTGCCCTGCAGACATTGCATTCATCGCAAAACGAGACATTGAACGATAAGCTGCAGTTCTTAAATATAATTCATCACTAAGATGAAAGGTAAGGTTTAAACTTGGTAAGAATTCTGAATAGTCATCTTCCAAATAAACTTCACCTGTTTCAGAAGTATAATTCCACTGCTCAAGACCGACTTCATCAATATCTTCTGTTAATGGATCATCTACTTCGGAAAACGATTGCGTTAAAATCGCTTTTTCACCCCAAGATTGTGAGCTAGTTTCAGTTTTAACATAACGAATACCTACGTTACCTGAGACAGGAATACCTGAAAACTCAGTATCAATCCACGCCATTGCATATAATGCTGTTGTATCTTCTCTAACATCTTTTACTTGACCACTACGTTTGTCTGGATCTTCACCAATATCGTAATAACCAATATTAGGATTGTTGCCACCCGGAGAAAGGAAACCTACTTGGCCTAAATAAGCACCAATTAAACATTGTGCGTCAAACGTTAGGAAGTTACCTGCATCTGCTGCACCGCCAGAGCTGTCCATAAAGCCTTCAAGGCTATGACCATTATCTCCACAGGCCGCTGCAGCTGCAGTCACTTGTGCATGTTCATCAGGATATAAGCTATCAAAATCATTATTAGCCCCGTCTCTATCAACATGATCATCTGAGTTCCAGTTGTCATCGATAGGACGACGAGAACCGTCATCTACGTTAAATGCTGTTTGAATACCTGAGTAATCATATAAATGCTCACGTGAATAACGTACGCCCGCTTCAATAGAAGAAATTACTTCATAATCATCAAATGAGTATTTGGTATCAAATTTAACCGCCCAAATATCATCTTCACGTTCATCGTTCTCACGACCGTATTCTAAATAGGCACCACCATCACTATTAATGAAGCTTGCCATGTTGCTTACGTCAAATGCAGCACCACCATAATTTGGATTCTCAACGAGTGATCCGCCTTGTGAAGAATAGAAGAAGTTAGCGTTTTCAATTTGCTCATGATCACCAAGATATAGCTTAGGAACGGTTCCTCTTGAGTCTAATGAATAAGCGGTAGTAGATTCATGACGAAACTTTGCACGTTGGCGTAAACGGTAACGATAAGATTTTGAATAAGAAGCATCAAAAGAAAGCACCAAATTATCATTAGGTTCAAAATCAATATTCAAACCAAAACCATCATATTCATCTAGTTGGTAACGGTTTTCACCTTGTAACGTAAGTTTACCTTCACCTTCTTCATAAATAAGGTTTCCAGAATCATCAATAATTAATGATTCTGGGTTTAAGTTTTTACCACGCTCTTGCGCGAGTTCCATACGATCTTCAGTATATTCTAAACGTGATGAAGCATAATCTAAATTAATATCCCATTGTTCATTTGGCACCCACTGGAAAGTACCAACGATATTACGACGTTCATCTTCGTCGCGACCGGTACGCCAATATGAATCATCAGGAATAAAGAAAATAGAATTTGGATCAAATTTAGCTAAATGATCGGCACCATTTACACCAAATCTATCAACATCAGCATTTGGACCTAAAGTTACTAGATCAGCTGAACGACCTGGACTCACCATCGAGTCATTATCAGGCATATTATTGTTACTGCTGTTTAAATCACGATCACCACAACGTTCATTGTCGCCGTTGTTTGTCGTTAAAGGTGAGCCATCAGCCGCTCTAAAACTACATGCTGCTAATGTTGAACTACTACCATAGTTTTCTTCTGGGTTAGCAGAGTTGCTTTGTACAAAACCTAAACTGAAACCCATATCACCGAACGATTCGGTTTCAAAACTTTGCACGGTAGAAAGAGTGAATTTATTACCCCACTCTGATTGGTTATCAGCATCTGTATAGTAACTGTTATTTGACGCTTGCGCTTCAACCGTTGTTTTACTTTTACCGTAATCAACCGCGCGTAAAGAACCAACTTCGATAGTACCTGAAGTACCACCTTCCACTAAATTTGCTTGTTGTGATTTATAAATAGTCACTTTATCAACAAGGCTTGATGGGAATTTTTTAAAATTAACTGCACGACCTGGGCCCGCGTTGGTGATAGTACGTCCGTTAAACGTTGAATAACCCCAGTATGAACCCAATCCACGAATTGATATTTCGTTTTGGCTACCCTTTAAGCGGTGACCAGAAGCACCCGAAACATTTTCTATAACATCAGATAATGAAAGGCCCGGTAAATCACCAAAGTCTGCTGCAGCAATAGCATCAACAATTGCCGTAGTATTTTTCTTTTCATTAAGTGAACGAGTCATTGTGCCGCGCATACCGCGTACTTCAATAACTTCAATTTCACCCGCTTTATTAGCCACTTCAATAGTACTTGCTTTTTCAATGCTTTGTTCAGCTTCTTGAAATGCATAAGCAGGTGCAGTTAGCAAAGCCGTTATTGCGGTGCTGGCTATAAATGTTCGGTTTTTTCTTAGAGCGTTACTAATTTTATTAAGTTTCACGTTCACCTCCCCCAGTTGGATTTTATATTTTGTTAGCTGAACAATTTACCTATATACAGCAATATCAACTAAATTTAACCAATCACCTAACCAATTGTCAATCACTTATTTTACCAATTACATCTTTACCAATAATATTTGTTATTACCAATAATTTAATGTAGTCTTTACAGTGAATTAGAAATATGTATTGTAATAGTTATTTAAACAAGGTAACGGTAAGATATATTTTGCCAATGTTTACAGATGGCGATAATATGTGTTTTTTGTTTTAAAAATAGAATTTTCAAAAAGGTACTCCCATGGCTAATCGTCGAATGTTTTGGCAAATTGTTGATAAAATTGAAGCCTCTATTAATGCAGGAGAATATCCCGCAGGTAGTCGTTTACCGCCAGAACGAGAATTAGCAGAGTCTTTTCAAGTCAGCAGACCTACCGTTCGCGAAGCTATAATTGCGCTTGAAGCGAGAGAGAAAGTTGAAGTAAAAACCGGTTCTGGGGTTTATGTACTTGATTCAGCCAACACCACGCTTGCCAAAAACAAGATCAATGCCTTCGAAGTTACTCAAGCAAGAGCCTTAATTGAAGGTGAAGTTGCCGCTTTAAGCGCAACAACAATTACCGAGGAAGAATTAACAGAGTTACATCAAACGTTAATTGATATGGAAAATGGTAAAGACATTCAACAAGCAGATAAAAAATTCCATAATATTATTGCAACGTCAACGCGCAATGCTGCGATGATAGCTTCCGTGCAAAACTTATGGGCATTAAGAAGCTCTACTCAAGAAATTATTCGAGATTATGATAGTGTTTGTAGCAAAAGTAATTCTCAAACCATTGAAGAACATCGTGCTATATATCAAGCATTAAAATCTAGAGATGCTAATGAAGCTAGGCATGCTATGCATGGTCACTTCAACCGCTTGATCAACAAATTATTTGATGCGGAAGAATCAAGAGCCCTTGAAGAAATAAAACGTAAAAACAGTGAAAAACGTGGTCTTTATTCTATCGAAAATTTAGTCCCAAGAGTTTAGGTTAGTTACAGTATTTAAGTTAACGATTGAGTTAAACTCTTGCCCTGCTTTCACTGTTTTCTTTACTCCCTCATAAATCAATCCAGACTGTGTCTGTATACCCATAACACTACTATCGTATAGTTGAGTCATATTTCTTATTACCAGCCTGATTAAACGCTATATATGGTTCATAAGGCTCCGTAAGTTTTTATCAAGCACTTTCCTATCAAACACTTATTTATCATTAGCTATTAATTAGAAGCTATTAATTATAAGTCCTCTGTTAATAGTTATAGCTAGATCCATTAAATAAACAGTGGCGCACATAATTTCAGGCAAAAAAAAGCCTCTCAATGAGAGGCTATAAAAACATTAAATCCATTTAATTTTAATCATCTTAACTGCTTATAAAGTCATCAAACTTTAATAAGACTATTTTAGTACGCGAGCACTTAAATTTATTTTTGTTCAATAGATAAAGCCATTGTCGGTAATCACTCAATTTGAACCTAATCAAGTAAACACTAGAAATTATAACAAGTTAAAACTTCATCTATTAAACTAATCCGACTTCAGTCAATTAATACCAACATTAACCGAAGCATGATATATTCGAATTACTTCTCTAACTGAGTATTAAAGTAGTCGAAAATTACCGGTACATCGTTTTGACCTAAACCGGCATCTACAGCAGCTTGTAAGTTAGCTGAAGTACCTTGAGCAATTAAAGACTCAGAGCCTAAATCCTGAACCATTTGGTTGAAGTAACCAAGATCTTTGTTTGCATTAGCTACAGAGAAACCTAACTTTTCATCACCGTCTACAGCATAGAACTTACAGAACTGCATAAATGGCGAGTTAGATGGGCCTGCTGACATAATGTCAAACAATTGTTGACCATCAACACCAGCAGCTTTAGCAACAGCAAAAGCTTGTGACATAGCAGTAACCGTAGTCATACCGATAAAATTATTAATTAACTTAGTTGTGTGACCCGCACCAAGTGCACCAAGGTGGAATACGTTTTCGCCTTGCTCGTCAAGAACAGGCTTAACTTTATTAAATGTATCAATATCACACGCAGCCATAATGTTTAATAAACCATCTTTAGCGTGAGCAGGAGTACGACCTAAAGGAGCGTCAATCATGCCTGCACCCTTTTTAGCAAGGTCAGCACCAATTTGACGTGTAGAAGCAGGAATAGAAGTACCAAAATCAATTAATGTTTTGCCTTCAGACATGCCTGCTAAAATACCGTCTTCAGCATAAACAACTAATTCAACTACTGCAGAAGTCGTAAGCGCAAGCATCACGATGTCACTTTTTTCAGCTAACTCTTTACCTGAAGAAACTTCAGTAGCATTGCCACGAGCAAGAACCTTCGTAACAGCATCTTTATTAAGATCCATTACATTTACTTTAAAGCCACGTTTTTGAAGATTTTCAACCATGTTGCCGCCCATAAGGCCAAGGCCTATGAAACCTATAGTAGGTTTTGTCATGTCTAACTCCTAAATATATTGCTGTATGTTTATCTGAGTATGAGAGTTGCCCACCTCATTAGATGAACGTTATTTCATTTTATAAAATAACAATATCAACTAATGCTCAGATTAATGCCTGATAGTGCTCATCAGATACATTAAATTGGTATGAAAAAGTTTAATTGGGCATTCCATCTAAAAGTGATGACAGCTGTTCACCCTTGAAACTGTTTCTATTTAATTTCAAATATGTTGAGTTTGACACTGCTTACAAAGCCCCTATCAAACCGCTGAAACAATACTAACCAATGCAAACACTTATTGTCAACCAATTTAATAAATAACACTTACCAAAATAAATATCCGTATAATTTAAGCTTTTTAATTAAGGAATACCGAGGGGAAAATAGATTACCAACAAATCGATTTTATAGAAATGAGCAAGTGTTAAGCACAGAATTGGCAAAATGCTCTAACGCACTAATGACTGTAGCTTCAGTAACTACTCGCAGATTTACTCTTTGGGTTTATTACTAATAAACGACCCTCGTTATTTATCGTAATAAAATAAGATCATAAATTAAACTTGTTACGTTTTAATTGAGGATATATCACTTAAAAGATTAACTAAAAAAACAATACTCTCTTAAGCGTAATAAACACAATATATAACTACAGGGCTATTAAACAATAGAATTTCAATTAACATCTCTACAATTAACGGTTTAAATCTAATAAAACATTCAACAATACAATTGGTAATAACAACCTTTTTACCACTAAATTTTCACTACTATAAAACCAGTGCTTTTTAGAGATATACAAAAATGTGACAGGCGTAAATTGGTGTTTAATGAGTTAAATATGAAGATCATGGAAACAAGTATCTTTGAAGGGGTATTTTTAATGTTAGATAAATCTCGATTTGATTATCTTTCTCGTGCTATTCACGAAGTTTATGATGAGTTACAAATACGTCAAGACAATTTAGAAAATGTAGTCGTTGAACCTAACATTGCTTTATATTTACCTATATTCCCTGTATATGTCTCAAAAAATGAACCTAGATTAAGCCAACGATTACAATTAGGCTTAGATAAACTATTAGAAAGTGGAGAAATGAAAGCAATATTAGATAAGTATTATTAGAAAGATATTGAACGGGCAAATTTAAAAGAAAGAACAATAATCCAGATCCCAAACCCCAACTTTACTGATGAAAATATGAAAAGCATTCAATCGTTTTTGTATAAACATTAACGTAATTTTCTTATAAAGTTCTTTTATCAGCCTTACCAAACTATGGTTACCGGTAAGCTTAGGAGTAACTTACTAGGCAAACTAATCCGCCTAACCTAATAAGTTACTTATTACGGCACTAATTCAGCAGGGCTAACTTAACATTGCTAATTTAACATCGCTAATTGCGCATGCTGAACTTGTTCACGCTTAACATATTTATACCATTGTGTAGCGACTTTTGCAGAGCTGGAAATTTTTTCAGCATTTTTAAGCGCTGCTAACGATTGCTCAAACTGTTCTAAATTAAAGTAGCTCATACCAATAACAAGGTGCATATCACCAACCCTTTCTATGCCACCTCTATTTAAGGCACTATCCGCTGATTTAATCGCTAATTGCCATTTCTCGGTATTTAAATAAGCTTGCGCTAATTGCGCGTCAAATTTGCCAGATTCAGTAATTTCACTCGCTTTGATTAATGCTGGAATTGCCTCTTTGTCATTTTTAGCTGCTAAATAAGATTGTGCTAACATTTCATAATGACGTTCATTCGCAACAATCTTCCCTTCAGATATCGCATTATTTAATAATTTTGCCGCTTTATATGGCACCCCGTTAAAGCGATATAATTGCGCTAACGTAACAATATCTTGAGACTTAGTTATATATCCTGCTTGCCATGCAGTTTCCATAGCCGCTAACTGCTTTTCTTCGTTGCCAATTTCACCGTACATACCGCTAAGCTGTAACCAATACTCTGGTTTCTCATAATGCTTAACGAGTGCTTCAAGTACTTCTGTCACTTTTTTAGGTTGCTTTAATTCGTAATAATTAGCCCGCTGTAAAATCAACCAATTTTCTTTTGGTAACTTATTTTTCATCGTCACTTCATTGATCGCTTTATTGATTGCCATTAGTGAAGGTTCAAATTGTTTGTCTTGATAATACACTTGAGCAAATAATATATGCTGTTCAGCGGTTAATTCTTTGGTGTTAATTTGTTGCCATTGCTTAAGGTATGACAAAGTTTCACTATAATTTTGCTGTTGCATTGATAACTGCGCTAATGAATATAACGTCGATAAACGTAGCGGTTGAGGGATCGCCACTTCAGCAATTACGTTTTGAAAGCTATCTATCGCCGAAGCCAAATCATCATTTCCGTAATACATAAAGCCATAAAAATTCCATAACATGGCTTTTTCATAGCTATTTAAGCTATCAATACGGTCTTTAACTTCATCAAGCACGTCAAACCCTTCAAGTTTAACACCTTCATCTGCCAATTTTTGTGCTCTCGCTAATTGTGCATAAACACGGTTACGCATTGCTGGTACCTTTACCGACTGTTTAATCGGTTCAGCTACTTCAGCCGCATAGCTTGTTGAAATATCGTCAATTGTTACTGGTAATAAGTAAAAGCTTCCCAGAGCTAACATTGAAATATATAAATTTTTCATAAGTTCTCCTCCGTATTTTTATATTTAGCCGTCAATTTCAAATGAAATTTTATTTTGCACACCGGCAACTTCTGCAGGGGTGCCATCAACGACACGTGGTTTATATTTAAATTTAAGTGCGGCATCTATCGCTGCGCGGTCAAATACACCTTCGGGTTTTGCTTCTATCACGACAGGATCTTTAACCGAGCCATTTTTCGTTACGGTAAATTCAACAATGACATAACCTTCTAAACCTCTTGATTGGGCTCGACGAGGATATATAGGTGCAACTTTTACAATCGGTAAATAATCACCATCACTACTACCTAAACTTATCCCACCCGTTAAACCAGAAACGCTATCGACCTGCGCAGTAAAGTTTGTACTAACCGCATTCACATTGGGATTAGCTTGTTGCATTTGCGGTTGTTGCAACTGCGGAGGTGGCTGTTTCGGTTGCGGTGGTTTTTGCGGTTTACGATCTTTTTTAACAATAGACTCTTCTTTTTTCAGACGAATAAAATCAAGAACATTACCACGAGGGGCTTCAGTTAATACATCGTTACCACCGGAAATAAGCGCTTGCATACTCCACAACAATGCAAACGTAACCGCAATAGATAAAGCGAAGCTAATGCCGTATCGCCCGAAATTATTTAAGCGACTATTGTTTAAATTAGTGTTGTTTAAGTTAGTATTCATCGGTTTTGTTAAACCTCTTGAGCAGCAATTGATACGTCATACACACCGGCAGCTCTTGCTGAATCCATCACTTTAATCAAAATATCTGTGGTCGCTTTTTGATCTGCCTGAATAACAACAGTGCCTTGTGGATTTTCTGCTTTTAATCGCTCAATATTCGCCTGCACCGCACGTACATCAACTTTGCGTTTATTGATCCAAATATCCCCCTTATCACTAATGGCGACTAAGATATTCGCACGTTCTTTTTTAACGGCTGTCGCCGCTTCTGGACGGTTCACTTCTATGCCTGCTTCTTTAACAAACGAAGCAGTAACAATAAAGAAGATCAATAAGATGAACACTACATCTAACATTGGTGTCATGTTTATTTCTTCGGCTTCTTCTTGCTCTTGTAAAACTTTTGATAATTGAGAACGCATGTTCTTAATCCTTTCATTTGTATCTTTTAATAAAAACCACTAGGGCTAATAAGTATTGATAATCGGTTTGATAATCACTAAAGCTAATGAGCCATTGGCAATGAATCTTCCATTTGCTCAGTTCTACGCTTCGTTTTTCTTTGTAACCAAGTCACCATGAAAACGCCTGACAAAGAACCCACCATTCCAGCCATAGTAGGAATCGTTGCGCGAGAAACACCCGACGCCATTGAACGTGCATTTCCGCTACCAGAAATAGCCATGACATCAAACACTTCAATCATGCCGGTGACTGTCCCCAATAAACCAAGTAATGGACAAAGCACCACTAAACTTTGAATAATAGCGACATTGTTATTTAGCAGCTCAGTAATGCGAGAAACTTGTGCCGAACGAATTTGCTCAGCATTCCATGAATAACGTTCACTTCTATTTTGCCAATTGGCGATCATGTCATTTCTAATGTCTTTATAACTTTTCAAAAAGAAATATAAACGTTCAAAAATGAGTAACCACATTAAACAAATAACACCAGCGATGACGGTCAATACTTGACCGCCAGTATCAAGAAATTCACGAATGCTATTCATCATGTCGATGAATAAAACCATGATTTAAGCTCCTTTTACAGAAGCTTCAGCACGCTCTGCCCTTTCGGCAATTATGCCTGCGCTTTGCTGTTGTAAAACATTGATAATGCCACGCGAACGAGTATTAAGAAGGGTTGAAATAAAGACCATTGGAATGGCAACCACTAAGCCAAGCACAGTAGTAACAAGCGCTTGAGAGATACCGCCTGCCATCAGTTTAGGGTCACCGGTACCAAATAAGGTAATCGCTTGGAAAGTGTTGATCATCCCAGTAACTGTACCCAATAAACCAATAAGCGGGGCAATGACTGAAACAATTTTAATTAAGGTTAATCGACTGGTTAGTACTGGCACTTCTTTCAAAATACGTTCAGATAGCTTCAATTCAAGCGTTTCAGTATCTGCATCAATATTATTATCTTTAACTAACATCACACGGCCCAACGGATTATCGTCTGAAGCAACGGTGGTTTTTAATTGTCGATTAACTTTGTTACCGATTAGGAATAATGAAATAAAGCGCTCTAAAGCAATTAATAATCCAATAACACCTAAGGCAATAATCACATTACCCACAGGGCCACCTTGTTCGATGCGCTCTTGTGTATCAGGTGCTTGAACAAGCAAGCCTAAAATTGAGCCACCTGTTGGGTCTAAAGCAAAAGGAACAGCTTCAGCGCTTGTTTGCGATAATTGGATTGCACTATCTAAATATCTACTTGATGGTTGTCTAATTAACTCGGCGATAGAACCTGTTTCATCAATATATTCTAAATATTTTCCGTTAGAGATTAAGTTAAAACCACCGACGCGGATCACGTCACTTTGCACTTTCTCACCATTGGCCGCGACAACTTGAGCGCTAAACTTATGCACTTTACCGCTTTCGGTCATTTCACGTTGTAGTTCAAACCATAGACGTTCAATTTCTTCGATAGAAGCAAGTTTTGAACTTGACCCCATACTTTGGGCAAATTCATCTAAAAACTCACCTCGCCCTGGAATTTGCGCTGAAATAGTGGATGTTTGAAACTTGCTGCGTGTATCGCCAGCAACTTGTTGTAATACACCAAAAAGCTCTTTTAATTCACCCATGCGCTTATTTAAGGCATCTGTTTTATTAGCAATATCCACTTCATTAACTTGATAGTTATTTTCAAGCTGAGTGCTATTGGCAACCGCTTGTTCTCTTGAAGTAATGGCTTGTTTTAACAAAGTATCTTGTTGTGATTTTTTCGCAGAGAATTCTGCTTCACGATCTTTATTTTGCTGTGTTTGCGCAATTTGACCTTTTTCAAGTTGCTTTAAAAGCTCGTCTAAATTGGTTGCTTGTTGAGCATTCGCCGAGATAACAAAAGAACAAAGTGCAAGCGTGGTAAAAAATTTATTAAGTGTTTTCATGATAAAGCCTTATTCTGCTGAATCTTGTGCAATTGGCACAATAATAAGATCGGGTGCAAGCTGCTTACGTGCAATACGAAGGGCTTTATTAATGTCAGTGCGGTAGTCGGCAGGTAATGGTTGCCATGATTGGCTCACTTTATCCCACATGCCCATTTTCTCACCGTCGCGCGTTTGATAAACAAAGCTCACACGGCCAATACGAAGAAAATCAACATCTCTTTCTGTGCCATCCACCAATTGAGTACCGCTATAAACTTCGATAGTACGGCCGTAATCCACTTCAACTTGATAAGCTTCTAATACTCGACGAAATTTCTCCGCAACAGAAACATCGGCTTGCTCAAGTAGTTTTTGTAAGTCAGTAGTTCTTTTACTTCTTTCTTGTGGCAAAAAAGGCACATCTAATTGAACAAAAGATACTAAGGTATCAATCATTCTCGCCATCAAAGGTGAAATTTGACGTTCAATAATGCTAACTTGTTCCATGGAAGTCGCTAACTGTTCAAGCTCTGTCAGTTGGTTATTTAATTGCGCCTGCATTTGGCGGTTATAAACATTTAACCCGTCAATTTCTTTATTAACGACTTTAAATTGTTGTAGCTTTGATTGAATTTGTTCACTGATCGAGTCGACTTTTTGTTGGGAAGCATTGGCCGATTGATTGATCTGTTTTCCTGCATTAACCACTTTACTCAACTCTTCATTTGAAGTGCTATACCCAACAGAATATCCATACAGTGAAAAGGCTGACATGCTTATGAATAAACCTGCTTGTGCCCATTTTGTGATTTTCATATTAAAACCCTAAAAGTAGATGTTTTTGCACTATTTTTTACATTGTTTTAAATAGCGCAGTGACTAGCAAAAAATATCTTAATAACTAGTTTGATAGATTACTGGGGAAGAATTTTAATAACGTACTGTTACACTAATGTTTCACTAATATTGCAACTTTATTAAATGACAAAAAAGTGACATTTTTCTTACAGTTAAGAACGACACTATGATGTTTTAGCCAAGTTTACTCATAAATGACTCAACATAAAAAACCCGTCATTCGACGGGTTTTAATAAATATTCATTAATTTGAGTACGACAATTAAAAGTCGTAGGTATAGGTTAAACTAATGGATGTGCCTACTTCTTTTTCTCGTACTGCGATATCTGATTGAGTAACCTCTTGAGATTCATCTAAAAGGTTTTTAACTTTCAATTTAATCTGCGAGTTAAAATCAGGGTAATAGGTATACACCAAATCTAATGCATGGAATGGTTGTTCAAGAGCGTCCTCTCGTCCACCAACACCAGAAGCGATAATACGCTCACCGAATACGTTATATACTAATGAACCTGAATGATTGCCGTCAGCAGAATCGTAGTTTAATTGTAAATTCACCACGTATTCTGAATGACCACTCATTCGCTTAGTTGGGTTCGTTAGGTTACCCGCTAAACTTGGATCTATGCTCACTTCTGAATCACTTAACGTTATATTACCTGAGGTAAAAAAACCGTCAGCGACTTTAACTAAGTCAACCATCCATTCAAATTCAACGCCTTTAACTTCACCTGTTTCACCGTTAACAAAAGTAGCTGAATAATCTTCATCACCTACTTGTAAAACCGTTTCAATGGGTGATTCTATGTCTTTAAAAAATGCGGCAACGGTATAGCTATTGCCATTCTCGGCATAATACTCATAACGTAAATCGTAATTTTTAATTGGGCTACTTTGTAAACCTACTCGACCAAAGGTGCGAATATCCGTTAAGGGATCAAAATAGGCAACAGGGACCACTTCACGTAAATCAGGTCTTACAATTGTTTCACCATAACTTGCACGAATTTGATATTGTTCATTCGCTAAATAAGTGAAGGCTAAAGAAGGATAAAAGTCGTCAGCGTTAATACTACCCGCTTCTATTTTCTCTGGTGCCCAAAAGATATCGAGCTCTTCTTTCCCAAAAATTAAACTTGAAGTACCTACTGAGGTTTGTTTAAACGCTTCGTAACGTACACCACCACTAACGCGATATTGATTAGCTAAAATCACGTCAAATGCCCCATAAGCAGCATCAATTTTTTGCGCGGCAATATAATCATCGGCATCGGGTGCTGAAGGTTCATTAAAGTCCACTAAAATACGTTGACCTGCAATAAACGAATCAGTCAAATAACCGCTATTTGCTAATGGTGATTGCAAACCATCATTAATGACAACACCAGAGCCTGACTTATTATGAACAGCAAAACTTGAAGTTGTGTAATTACGACCACGGTCAGAAAAATCATACCCAGCTTTTAGCTCAAGTTCATAGCCTTTACCATATACAGGTAATGTTAAATTACCGCCATATGAGTTAACTCTGTCTTCCATATCCGTGTAGGAATAAGTTGCTCGGTTATCATCGCCAGTGATATTCGAATTAGCATAACTACCGTTTTCAAAGTTGTCTCTGAAGTTAAATTTAGCACTAAACGGAATGTCTGTTTTCGCCTTCGAACGAGTATATTGCCAATCAAACCCTAATCCCCAGTAATCAACAAAGGTATGTTGACCTAGCAATTGTGATACGTGCAATGTGCGTTCTTCATAGTCAAATTCATGAACACGATTCGCTCTATCGTCTGTTGCAACGGTATAAACAGTACTACCTGCTGGACTTTCAACTTGTGACACTTCTACTTCATCTTCATTATCAACTAAATATAAGTTGTTCCATGAAAGTGAGTGATTATCGAGTTTATAGCCTAAATTTAATACACCACTATAACGTTCATTTTCAGTCGTAACAGTGGCATTTTTAACGGTATTAAAACAAGAACTTGCAACATCTTCTGCCGTCGCTAATAACGTTGAACAATCAGAAGCGATATCTTGAGCGATAACGGAGGTTTTCTTTTCTGCAGAGTCCCACTTATTTTCATAAGCAATTGAAGCTAAAAAGCCAAAACGTCCACCAAAATAATTTTCATCAAAGCTATTACCAATATGGGCTTTCACGTTATATGTTGGATCTAAAGACTCTTCTGAAATAATCAGATCACGAGGTAAAGAACCCAATAAACCGTTATTAATAGCAATCGCTTGTTCTGAAACCGTTTGGCTGTCAGTATCGGTTAAATTTGAACGCTTGATAATATTATCAATGGTAAAACGACCACGATAATCAACAATGGCATTTTTTAATTCGCTTGAAATACCACCGTTTGGGCGATCATAGGTATATCCATCGCTTGCACTCGTATCATGTGCTAAGCCAACTTCGATGCTGGAAGTGAAATCGCTCGGCACAGACTTAGTACGAATATCTATAGCACCGCCACCAAACGCAGCTGACATATTTGCAGAAAACGCTTTTTGCACCGCCATGCTTTCAATGATACTTGAAGGAATAATATCAAGAGGTACAACATTTCGTGTTAAATCAGGGCTAGGAATATTTGCGCCATTTAATCTCGCACTTGAATAGCGTTCACCTAAACCACGAACATAAATAAACTTATCATCAACTAGCGTTAAACCTGTTACTCGCTTCAATGCAGAAGCAGCATCGCTATCACCTGTTCTAGACATTTGCTCTGCGCCAAGAATATCAGCAACAAAAGCTTGGTTTTTTCGTTCAGCAATAACCGCCGCCGCACTTCCTTGCAAACGTGTCGCTTTTGCCACGACTTCTTCCATCACCTGTTGCTCTTCTTCTTGAGCAATAGCAGCGCTTGTATAGCTGAACAAACCTAGCCCCACAGCAACAGCGAGCTTTTGGAGTTTATGTTGATTTGTCATTTCTTTTTCCTAATTCAGTTCAATAAAAAGGCGCCTTTAATACATTTCGTGGCGCCTTATTAATCAGTTGGGTGATTAGTCGTTGTTAGCTGCAGTTACTGCTGCTTCTACCCACTTGTACCAAGCTGAACTTGTGTCTTGGTCTGATACAGCACCAATGAAATCAACTGTGTCGAAAAAGCTTGAATCTAAGTCTGATAAATCGTTCGCAGAAATAGTAATAGCCGTAGACGCTGAATTAGTTGAGAAACCATCTGCAGATAATACGTCTGCATCACCACCAACTCGCTGGTTAATGCCACCGTTTTCATACCATTGCTCAACTGACATTTCTGCCGGCATTTGAGTCGCATCTTTAAACTCGCTTGAACATGCTAATACTGAATTATTGAACTTGATTTCAGCGGCATTTTTTAAACCATCAGATTTAAACTCAATACAGTCTGTTCCATTCGATGAGTCAGTTTTAATCGCTAATGAGTTGTAGTAATTCGTTTTAATTGCATCATCAAACTTATGCGCTTGTGAAGGATCTTCATCACGAACCGATGCACCATCCGTTGTAATAACCGTTACGTTAGCAATGGTTGGGAATGAAGCTGGCACTTCACTGTAATCATCACCACCATTTTTCTCACCATCAGTTTCAAAGCCGTTATTGCCCATAAAAGCAGTAGCGCCGTCACGTGTTGTTACTGTACCGTGTTGAATAAATAAGAACTGTGCATTACCCTTCCACCCAGCATCAACATCAATGGCATCATCTTGAGTATCTGTAACTACAATATGCTTGATATTTGAAGCGCCACCAAAAAATTCAATACCGTCATCAAATCCTTGGTGAATATGAAGGTAATCAAAAGAAGAACCTGAACCAACAGCATTTAGTGTAAGAGAATTTAAATCGTCACCTTCACCACCTACACGAGGACCAGAACCTGCGTACCAAATTTTTGCCCATTTGATTTTACCGCTACTGTCTTCATTGTCGTTACCGCCGAAGTAACTTGTAATACCTTCAGAGCCAACGTTACAGGTATCTGCAGCACGCTGAGCATTAGTACATTGGTTAGTTAAGCCATTACCATTAATGATAATTCCGCCCCAATCTGCATACTGTGCACCTTTACCTTCAAGATCATGACGATCATAAGCAAATGCAGAAGTAAACGTTACTGGTTTTTCAGCTGTACCTACCGCTTGAATTTTTGCGCCACGGGCGATACGAACAATCGCTTCACCAGACGTAAACGCTAAAGTAGCGCCAGGTTTTACCGTCATTGTTGGACCATTTACCGGCACTACAAACCCTTCATCAGTGCGGCCATCTTCACCAATTAGTAACGCATCTTCAAAAACATGAATGCCGCCATCAGGTAACTCTTCAAAAGTAAGGTTTGCAGTAATAGAAATATTTTTGCTGGCGAATGAATCATTATATAAACAATCTAAACCATCAAATGAACCTTCTACTGTTCCTGCATCAGTTTCATAACTTGAACACTCAACTGGCTCTGTTGTACCTTCATTAGAAGTGTTATTTGAGTTACTTACACTGTTATCAGTTGTTGTACTGTTATCGTTAACAGTCGGCGTAATTTGAATATCGCCACCACAACCAACTAATGTTAAAGCACAAGCGATCGCGCTTACTTTGAATAGTGATTTCATTTGCATTTCTTTTTGCTCCGAAGATAAATAGTTTTTAAAAAAGTTGTAGCTATCCTACTGATGAAAAATGACAGAAATGTTTTAGAAATATGTAGTTTTTGTTGCTAAAGAATGACAGTAATATGACAGAGAAACTTAGAGCGTATATAGAGTCAAGACATTATAAATTTAGAGATTTTCGCAATAAAAAAGGTCTGACATTTGTCAGACCTTTTAGGAAGGTAAAAAGTGTTATTAATAAATAATTTCGCGCTAAATTATAAACCTAACTTTTTGTATTCTTTTTCAACAACCGAGTTAGGTAAAGGAATATAACCATCTTTTTCTACAATTTTTTGACCTGATTGTGATAATACCATTTTCAAAAATTCTGCTTCCATTGGCGCTAATGGCTTGTTTGGGTGCTTGTTAACATAAACATATAAGAAGCGAGATAATGGATATTTCTTAGAAACAGCATTCGCCATATTTGCTTCAACAAAGTTGTCACCCTTCTTTGAAAGAGGTAAAGCACGAACACCAGATGTTTGATAACCAATGCCAGAATAACCAATACCGTTTAATGATGCTGAAACTGATTGAACAACAGATGCAGAACCTGGTTGCTCATTTACATTGTTTTTAAAATCACCTTTACATAAAGCTTTTTTCTTAAAGTATCCATAAGTACCTGAAACTGAGTTGCGGCCGTATAATTGAATATCTTTACCTGTCCACTCACCAGTAAGTCCTAAGTCACCCCAACGATCCACTTCTTTTTCTGCACCACATTTGCGATTGTTAGAAAAAATGGCATCTACTTGATCGATGCGTAAACCTTTTAATGGGTTATCTTTATGAACAAAAACAGCTAAGGCATCAATGGCTACACGAACCGCTGTAGGCTTGTAACCGTAACGTTTTTCAAAGGCTTCAATTTCGCGAGACTTCATTTTACGACTCATTGGCCCTAAGTTTGAAGTGGCTTCAGTTAATGCCGGTGGAGCAGTAGAAGAACCTGCCGCTTGAATTTGTACATTCACGTTAGGATAAGTACGTTTAAACTCTTCCGCCCAAAATGTCATCATGTTTGCTAATGTATCAGAACCAACTGAAGAGACATTACCTGAAACACCACTGACTTTTTTATAAACAGGTAAATCTTTATCTATCGCTACTGATGAAAAGCTCACCATACTTGCTAAACCAATAATGCCTAATGCACGTTTGATACTCATATTATTCTCCAATGAGAGTTGTATACCAAATTCATTATTTATTGGTATAACCTTGTTAATTTGCGAACACTATATAAAGCTAATATGACAATTATATTTAAAGTTTATGACACTTATGTGACAACCGTAAAATAACTGTCATGAAATTGAAGTAATTATGAGTACGTTTTTTAAAAACACATTTATAAAAAGCTTTAAGCCCAAATTTGTGAATTCTCAGAAAAATGTGATTAAGAAAGTTATAAAGATAATAAAGGAAATAAAGGAAATAAAGGAAATAAAAGCTTAAGAAAGTGTGCGGATACACTTGGGGTCAAAGTAAATAATAAATTCACTTCCCGCTCCCCACTTAGAATTAATAGATAACTCAGCATGATGATGATTGAGCACATGTTTCACAATCGCCAAGCCTAAACCTGAACCACCTGTGTCACGCGATCTCGATTTATCCACACGAAAGAATCGCTCAGTGATTCTATTAACATTTTCAGGACGAATACCTGGACCATCATCTTTAACAGAGAACTTCGCTTTATTACCATCCATTTGCCATGAAATATGAATATTGCCGCTTTCTTGGGTATAACTTATCGCATTAGAAATTAAATTTAAGCATGCACTTTTAATTTCGCTATCAATACCTTCGATAGCAAGATGATCATCAATATTGGCTGTTATTTGATGGTTTTTATCTTGGTTGAGCCATTTACTATCTTCAACTAAGGCATGAATCAACTTTGGCATATCAATTAATTGTTTATCATCTTCATCAATATTTATTTCTACACGAGAAAGTATAAGAAGTTGCTCTACAAGGCGATCCATTCTTGAAACTTGCGTTTCCATGGTATTAAAGACTTTTTGCCAGTAAGGGTCTAAGGCATGCTCTGTCATTTGTACCATTTCAACATAACCACGCACCACGGTAAGGGGGGTTTTTAATTCATGTGAAACATTAGCCACAAAATCGCGACGCATTTCTTCAAGTCGATGAACTTTACTAACATCTCTAGCAAGAAATAAGACTTGTTCTGTCCCATAAGCCATCAACCTTAACTCTAATATAACTTCGCCGTTTATTGGTGAAGGGATATGACAAGGTGATTCAAAATTCGCATCTTCAAGGTACTGACTAAATTCGGGAAAACGTAATAAGTTATCAATGCGTTGACCAATATCACCCGGCCAGCGAATACCTAAAAGGCGTTGCGCCTTTTTATTTCCCCATTCAATGATGAGCTCGTCAGATAAAACAAGCGCAGCGTCGGGTAATGCTTCAGCCCCATCTCTAAATTGACGAATTTTTGCATTTAATACTTTTTGCTTTTTACGATGTTTTTTTGTTTGATGATAAAGACCATCATATATTCTACCCCACACACCTTCAGATTCAGGAGGGGATATCGCTTTACTGCGCCACAACCATGTTATTAATTTAAATAAATGATGATAATGCCAAACTAAAATAGTTACCGCGCTAAGCGCAACAAATAAAAAAGTATTGCCGACTAAAAAGCCAACAGCAGCACTTAATGCTAAAATAACGATTAAGCGGCTAATTATGGTTCTTGCAGATAAACGAAAAAACATATATTCGAACTTTAGATACTCATTTTTATTTTGCCAGAGAAACGATAACCCGAGCCACGAACAGTTTGAATAAAGTCTTCATGACCTTCACCGGCAATAGCTTTTCGTAATCGTCTAATGTGAACATCTACCGTTCTGTCTTCAACATAAACATTTGTGCCCCAAACATTATCTAATAATTGTTCGCGACTATAAACCCTTTCTGTATGAGTCATAAAAAAATGTAGGAGTCTAAATTCTGTAGGACCTAAATCTAAAGCTCTTTCATTAATAGAAACACGATGAGCGACAGGATCAAGCTTCATACCATGAAACTCAATGGCTTCTTCAAGCGCTGTTGGTGAAACGCGACGAATAACAGCCTTAATTCGAGCGATTAATTCTTTCGGTGAAAATGGTTTAGTCACATAATCATCAACCCCAACATCAAAACCTTTTACTTTATCATCTTCATCAGCGCGTGCAGTAAGCATGATAATAGGAATTGAACGAGTATATTCATTTTGCTTTAATGTTTTTGCTAACTTAACACCGGTGCCACCAGGAAGCATCCAATCAAGTAAAATTAGGTCGGGGTAAGGCTCAACTATTTTTGACTTAGCTTCTTCATAATCTTCAGCTTCAATAGTATTAAAACCATTTTGTTCCAACACAAAGGTGATCATTTCCCTGATCGGTGTTTCATCTTCAACAACTAAAATCTGTCTGTTCATGTAAAAAATTTCCTGCTAGTCAATTGACAACTTCTAATGAACATTGTGATAAGTTTTTGTGACAATTATATTACACATACTAAATTTTAGCTCATCATTCACGAACAAGTTACTTTAGACAAGAAAAAAGCGACTCAAAGTCGCTTTTATTATGCCGTTTATAGCTCTGTATTAAAATTTATATTCAATACCTGCTGCTAAATAATCTTCATCAGCACCACTGTCCATGTCAAATGTCGTGTAGAAACCATACAACTTTGTATTTTTAGCAAGTTTATAATCTGCACCAACCGTTACGCCTGACTTATCATCACCACCATCGAAATTGGCGGTTTGCATTTGTGCTTTTAAAGACCAGTTGTCGATTGAGTATTTTGCAGAAGCAAGGAAACCATCCATTTCTTTTCCAGACGATACTTCTTCTTGAGTTTGTAACATAGCACCTAAAGTGAAACCTGCTAACTTACCTTGAAATGTTGCACGGGTAACATCGTAGCCTTTCATTTCTGAATCAATCGCAACTGCCGCATAAAATTTAGATTTCTTAAGCTCGGCATCACCATAAGTTACCGCAAGAGAGGTAGCATCTTCACCATCAACACTATCTTCAGCAACATACGTCATACCAAACTGAAATTGGTTGAATTTTTTAGATTTAAAAGTAATAGTATCAGCCATACGGTTTTCACCTTTCCATAAGCTTTTAATATCACCATTTAAATCGCTAAATAAATCTACTTTTCCTTGAGACTGCTTTAATACAGTATCATTATTACCTAGCAATACTTCACCAAAATTGCCTTTTAAACCTACATACTGATTACGGTCAGTAATGCTGTCACCTTTTGCTGAATCACCATCTAAATCTACTTGAAATTCAGCTTTGTAAACGACAGATAAGCCATCTGATAATTCATGAGTACCTTTAAAGCCAATGCGTGAGGCATTACTTTTAATTTCTGTAAAAGAACCTTCGCCTTCGTCAGAAGATTGAACTGAAACATTTGCTTTACCATAAATAGTTACATCGGCAGCAAATGACGACACAGATATTGTGGCTAATAATGCTGTAGCCAGAGTGCTATATGAAAGTTTCATGTATAAACCCTTTAAAGTTTGTTTTGTATTTATTTACCGCACATTGTGCCGACAAAAGATGACACTTTTGTGACAATGTGTATTTTTTTTTACAAAAAAATGAAAAAAAAAGATTTTTTTATGTCTTTACTGTTTCACTTTTATGACAACGCAGTCCATTTATATTTGTAAAAAAGTATAGTCTATAGTGTGGAAAACTAAGTCTTTTTGTGAATATTTATGGTAAAAATAGAAAAAAACACTTTAATCGTGATTTAAAAGCGCTATTATCAAATTATCAATTGCGCACTTAAAGAAAATAAAATGAAAGTAACTAGCATTTCTCGAAAGCTTTTAACTCGTGTTCTGTCATTTTATTTTGTCTTAACTTTCCTCGTAACTTGCGTACAAATTGGTGCTGAATACATAAATACCAAAAGCCATATCAATAGCGAATTACTCACCTTAGAAAAAACCTTTAGTAGTAGTTTAACTCGCGCCGTATGGGAATTAAATACACAGCAAGCAATAGATATTGCTGAAGGACTTGTTGCTATCCCTATGATTAAAGGGATAAAAGTTACCGATGAAAATAATCAAGTTATCACTCAACTTGGTGAAAATAGAACTCAAGACGGCGACATAAAATTAGACAGTAAGGACAAAAGCTATTTTAATATCAGTTCACTCTCTGAAGGGTTATTTGGTTACAGCTTTCCTTTAATTTTTGAATTTTCAGGCCGTACCACTAAAGTAGGAACAGTCACTTTATTATCAAGTAACCAAGTTATTTTTGATCGTATTGAAGTAGGTATATATTTCCTCATTGGCAACGCGATGGTAAAAACAGCGGCATTAGTGTTTTTATTTTCGATAGCATTCTCGCAATTATTAACGAACCCTCTGAATGAATTAACCGAGCAAATCAACCAGTTTGATATTGATGACCCCGAAGCGTCAAAACTTCATGTTGTCAATTATGAAAGAAATGAACTCAGTATTCTGCAAAACGCCTACAATAATTTACTGTCAGAACTAACGCGGTATAAAGAAGAATTGGCCACAGCGCAAAGTGAAATTATCGCCTCAAATAACAAGCTTGATGAGCAAAACTTAATGCTTGAACAAGAAGTTGCTAAGAAAACCTCGTCTCTTAGTACCACCATGTTAAAAATGGAAATGCAACAAAGAGAGTTGCTAACACAACAAAGCCAACTTCAAGCAGAAAACAGTCGTAGAAGCCAAACCGAAAAAACATTAACCAATACCAATGATGAGCTTAAAAGTTCAATTAATGAACTTAAAAAAGCACAAGAAAGACTATTAAACGCAGAAAAGATGGCTATTCTAGGTGCCTTATCTGCAGAAATCACCCATGAAATAAATACACCTATTGGTGTCAGCATTACATCTACCAGCTACTTATCTGATATACTCACAAAACTAAATGGTGATATTGACACCAATAAATTAAGTAAACGCGGGCTCGATGAATTTAGGCAGAATGCCAATCAAAGTGTTGAGTTATTAATGAATAACTTAAATCGAGCATCCGATCTTATTAGTAGTTATAAACAAGTTGCTGTTGATCAAACAAGCGACAAAATTCGCCATATCAACCTGGCAAAATATATTGATGAAATAATCCAATCATTACACCCTAAGCTTAAAAAAACGAACCATTCTATAAATATTGATTGTTCAAACAGTATCGAAATTTATTGTCATGCGGGTGCTATTTCACAGATTTTCACGAACTTAATTATTAATTCAATTATTCATGGTTTTGAAGGCATTAACCGTGGGAAAATTAATATTAAAGTTGAAATGCACAATGACGAAGTACAAATAACTTATGAGGATAATGGTTTAGGTATTCCCAAAGAATCATTATCATCATTATTTGAACCTTTCTTTACGACAAAGTCAGGCAAAGGCGGTACTGGTTTAGGTACTCATATTGTCCACAGCCTAGTCACCGATACATTAAACGGCTCAATTGTTGCGAGCTCTGAAGAAAACCAAGGATTAAGCTACTTAATCACGTTTAATGATATGCGTTAAGCTAATACTTCTCGCACACCACTTAATGTATGACTCATTAAATGAATTAAGTTAAGATAGCTTCCTTTTTGTTTTCAGGCCTGAAAATGGCCGAAGGATAGCTTTAATGTGGTTCAAAAATCTCTATTTTTTCGCTTTTACCCGTCCGTTTGAATGGTCAGAACAAGATCTAGAAAAACATCTTGGTGAACATTTATTTACACCATGTGGTTCAACCGAAATGTCTCATTTTGGCTGGGTCAATGCGTTAGGTAAAAATGGTAGTAGTACTGTTCACTCAGTGAATGGCAATCATTTATTATGCGCACGAAAAGAAGAGAAAATATTACCTGCTCCCGTTATTAAAGACATGATTGATAAAAAAGTGGCTCAATTAGAAGAAGAGCAATCACGTGGCGCAACTAAAAAAGAGAAAGAACAATTTAAAGAAGATATTATTTTTGAATTATTACCCCGTGCTTTTTCTAAGATTTCTGATACCCACGCTTATATTAATCCTGAACATAATATTATCGTTATTAATACCAGTAGCAGAAACAAAGCTGAAGACTTTTTAGCTTTACTTAGAAAAGTATTAGGCACACTTCCGGTCACCAGTGTTTCACCAGAAAAAGCCCCTGATGAGCTAATGACTGATTGGTTGGTTGAAAAAAATATTGGCGAAAACTTTCAGCTAGGTATGGAAGCTGAATTTCATGGCCTAGGCGATGACGGAGCTGTTGTTCGTGTAAAAAATCAAGATTTAGATAGCGATGAAATCAAAGTACACTTAGATGCTGAAAAGTTTGTGGTTAAACTGGCTTTAGAGTGGGACGAAGCACTGTCTTGTATTTTATGTGATGACCTAGCCATAAAGCGTCTTAAGTTTTTTGATGTGATTCATGAGCAAAATGAAGACATTGATAAAGATGATATTATTGCTCGACTTGATGCTGACTTTGCATTAATGGCTGGTGAAATAAACCGTTTTATTAATGACTTATTAGCTGAATTCTCAGTTAAAACGACTGATTATTTAGAAGAATAATTGATCAAATAATCAATGAATTAGGTCAAAAAAGGCGCTTAATGCGCCTTTTTATTTATTCGCAAACCACTTTCTAGCTAAACTATTTACTAGCTAAACATGGTCTTCACATCAGAGACCGTTTCTATAAAGTCATCGCTTTCCATAAAATCAATATCAGGCATAATTCCTTTGGCTACGTAACTTTTCAAAAGAATTGCTTTCGTAGATTCATTTTTGAAAATGCCATGATAAATCGCACCAGCACGAATAAAGTCTAAATAATGAACATCATCAGGTAATATCGTTAAATCACTCCAGTTTTGTACTATATCGGTAAAATCTTCAGAAAGGCCCCAAGCTTTTGTGACTTCTGCGCCAACACTGCTAGATAATTTAATAATGGCTTGTTGTAAAAATGTTGGATTAGCAAAAACATCAGGATGACTTTCTGCTTCGGTTAAAATAGGTAATACGCCAATACTATGAATAAGCGCAGCTAAAGTGACCGTTTCTAACATCAATGATGAGTGTTTGTTTTTCTTCAAATAAAAGGTCATCAATGAAATAGCAACAGAAGCAACATCAACAGTTTTAGTCCATGACTTCTTCAAATACATAGATACAATTTCATTTTCTGAAATAAATACTTGTTCTAATGCCATTGCAGTCGCAATACTTTTAATCTGTCTTAAGCCTATTCTTGTCACCGCTTGGTTAACCGTTTCAACTTTGATGCCTCGACCTAACATTGCGCTATTAGCGACTTTTAACATGCCCATAGACAATGCGGCATCATGTGAAATAATTTCGCTCATTTGACCTAAATTGATTTCAGGATCATCTGCTGCTTCTCTTACTCTTAACGCAACTTCAGGTAATGTGGGTAATACTAAAGATTCTTGTTTAATTTTTTCCACCAAAATGGTGTAAAGCGCATTTTCCGTTCCCATAAAGAACCTCATTAATTATTATTTCTCTTTTTTAAAAATAGCACATATTTCTGATAACACAGGAAAATTTCACACAAAACAAATTTTTTTTCGATAATATTTTAATTCAATTTTTTGCATACAAATCCTCATGTTGAAGTGCAAGCTTTTTTTATAATTATTTCACTATTTATTGATCAGGACGTTTGAACGGATAGCAAGCTATCCCTATAATGCACGCCCTTAAATTTTGAGTGCTAACTATGATTAAACCTGAATTACTTTCGCCTGCGGGGAGTTTAAAAAATATGCGATATGCATTTGCCTACGGTGCAGATGCTGTTTATGCTGGCCAACCTCGTTATTCATTAAGGGTACGAAATAATGAGTTTAATCTTGAAACAATCAAACAAGGCATTCATGAAGCCCATCAACTCGGTAAGAAATTTTATTTAGTCAATAATATTGCGCCTCACAACAGTAAATTAAAAACCTTCTTAAAAGATATTTCACCAGTTATCGCCATGAAACCTGATGCCTTGATCATGTCTGATCCTGGTTTAATTATGATGGTTCGAGAAAATTTTCCTGATATGGCGATTCATTTATCGGTACAAGCAAATGCCGTTAATTGGTCAACGGTAAAGTTTTGGTACCAACAAGGTGTTGAACGCGTCATTTTATCTCGAGAATTATCATTAGACGAAATAGAAGAGATACGTTTTCAATGCCCTGAAATGGAACTAGAGGTATTTGTTCACGGTGCTCTTTGTATGGCTTATTCTGGTCGTTGTTTATTATCAGGCTATATAAATAAACGCGATCCCAACCAAGGAACTTGTACTAATTCTTGTCGCTGGAAATATGATGTGCATGAAGCAAAAGAAACTGAAACGGGTGATGTGATAGCCCAACCTGTAGATATTTATATGCCTGACCAAAAACCTATTGATGATATTGTTTTATTACAAGAGCAAGGTCGTCCAGGTGAATATATGCCCGCATTTGAAGATGAACACGGGACTTATATTATGAATTCCAAGGATTTACGCGCAGTAGAACATGTTGACCGCCTAGTAAAAATAGGCGTTCATTCACTTAAAATAGAAGGCCGTACTAAGTCTTTTTATTATTGTGCGAGAACCGCTCAGATATATCATCAAGCAATTTTAGATTCAATGGCTAACAAACCTTTCAATCAATCACTCAATACTGATTTAGAGCATCTAGCACACCGTGGCTATACAGAAGGCTTTTTACAGCGCCATCGTCACGGTGATACACAAAACTACGATTACGGTTATTCAAAAAGTGATACCCAACAATTTGTCGGTGAAGTTATCGGTAGCAGTGATGATAAAAAGTTAATTCAAATAGAAGTGAAAAATAAGTTTTTAACGGGTGATCGCTTAGAGTTGATGACACCTAAAGGCAATTTATCCTTTAACCTTGAGTATATGGAAAACAACAAAGGCGAAGAAATTACTGACGCAAAAGGCTCTGGGCACATTGTTTTTATCAAGTTAGACACTGAGTTAGATTTGAAATTCGCGATAATAATGCGTTATTTAGATGAAGGAGGAACCACACGTCACCCTTTCGCTCAAAACCAAGTTAAGCAGACATAACGAAAATGGCATTAATCATTGAAGACTCTTGTATTAACTGTGATATGTGTGATCCTGAGTGTCCAAATCAAGCAATAACGTTAGGTGAAGCGGTGTATGAAATTGATCCTGAAAAATGCACAGAGTGTATCGGTCATTACGATAAACCCACTTGTATTTCAGTGTGTCCGATAGATTGTATTAAAAAAGATCCTCTCCACATCGAAGATGAAGCAACTTTACTGGCAAAGTTTATGCGAATGCATGGTTGATCGATAATGCGAGTTTTAGTAATTGAAGTTAAGTTTAACGTTGATATGAAAAAAGGAGCCTGAGCTCCTTTTTCTTTTTGTAATATTTAACTTAATCTAACTAAACAGATATTGCCGCTTTAATATGAGGATGAGCTTGATAGTCTTGTAATTCAAAGTCATCAAAAGTGAAATCAAAAATGCTTTTCACATCAGGATTAATCGCCATAGTCGGCAATGATAATGGCTCACGCGATAGTTGCTCTTGCACCTGTTCCATATGATTCAAATACAAATGAGCATCACCAAAGGTATGAACGAAATCTCCTAATTCTAAATCACACACTTGTGCGATCATCATAGTGAAAAGTGCATAACTGGCAATATTAAAAGGTACACCTAAAAAGATATCTGCACTGCGTTGGTATAACTGACAAGACAATTTTCCTTCCAGGACATAAAACTGAAAAAGTGTATGACACGGTGGAAGTGCTTGTTTACCAATTGCTGCATTCGCATCAGGACTAATAGAGGTATCAGGCAATAATGCGGGATTCCATGCTGTGATGATGTGACGGCGCGAATCAGGGTTATTTTTTAAATCATGAATTAACTGTGCTAACTGATCAATCGTTTCGCCATTGGCCGATGGCCAATTTCGCCATTGCACACCATAAACAGGCCCCAATTCGCCTTCTGGTGTTGCCCAAGCATCCCAAATTTTCACGCCATTTTCTTTTAAATAAGCAATGTTAGATTCGCCTTTAATAAACCATAGCAATTCATGAATGATTGATTTTAAATGACATTTTTTTGTTGTGACTAAGGGAAAGCCTTTAGATAAATCAAAACGCATCTGATAGCCAAAAATACTTTTAGTACCAGTACCTGTTCGATCTGACTTTTCTACGCCATGTTCATAAACGTGACGCATTAAATCTAAATAAGCTTTCATTATTTTTCCTAAAATTGATAATGAGAATTGGGAGAATTAATCGATTAAATTATGCCGAATATATTCAAAAAATACTACGAAAAAGACGATATCGCCTTAAAAACCTCGTACTGAGAAAAGCTATAAAACCATTTTTATTGCGACTGAAATTAAGAAGCCTGAAAAAATTCGTCTTAAATATCTCACCGGTAATTTTTCTGCCATTTTTACACCAAAAGGTGCAAATAATGAAGACGTAGAAATAATACCGAACAATGCCGGCAAATATATATAACCTAAGCTCCACGAAGGTAAATCTGTTTGATCTAAACCGGTAATAACGAACCCTGTCGCGCCAAACAAAGCGACAACAAATCCACAAACGGTCGCTGTGCCAATAGCTTGCCTCAGTGATAAAGAATAATAAGTTAATACCGGTACTAAAATAGCGCCACCTGCTATTCCCATTAGGCTAGAAATATAACCTGTGCCTAAACCTATAGATTTAATTACCCAATGATTCGGTAAAGGTTTACTTTTTACAATTCGCACTGAAAACAACATATAACTGGCAAGAATTGTTACCGCTACCGCAAAAATATACGTTAATAACTCACTCGATAAAGAATCCGCAATATAAGCCCCCAATAGCGCGCCAATCGCAATCATTATCATCAGCTGTTTAGCGACATCCCAAGGAATATTGTTATTTTTGTGATGAGCAAAGGTACCTGAAGCCGAGGTAAAGACGATAGAAGCTAAAGAAGTAGCTATGGCTACAGGCATCACTACATCTGGCGAAAAACCCAAAGTAGGTAATAAATAAACTAAAGCGGGCACTATTACCAGGCCGCCACCAATCCCCAATAGTCCAGCTAAAAACCCGGCTAAACAACCTAATACAGCACATACAAGTAATACACTGATAAACATAAATAACCTAAATAGATGTGAATAAGCTTAAAGAAAATTAACTATTCAATACACTTAAAAAGAAATATTACAAAAAATTCAATTACATGCCAGCACGAACAAAGCCGCCCAATTCAAGCAGCTCTAATTGTTCATTTAAATAACTATGCACTTGCTTAGCATTAGAAAAGGTCAATGCTTTCGCCAATATAGCTTGAGCTACTTTAAACTCAACATGCCTAATAACCCATTTTATTTTCGAAATATTATGTGGGTTCATACTTAATTTATCATAACCCATAGCTAATAATAGCAGTGCACCAGCAGGTTCACTGGCAAGTTCACCACATAAACTCAGTGGAATAGAGTATTTCTGCGACTCTTGGGCTATCATTTGTAACGCTTTTAACACCGCCGGATGATATGAACTATAAATACTGGCAACGCGTGAATTATTACGATCTACCGCCAATAAATACTGCGTTAAGTCATTACTGCCAACGGAAAAGAAGTCTACCTTCTTAGCCAATTCTTCTAATTGAAAAATAACACTTGGCACCTCAATCATAATACCAATACGAGGACGAGCTAAACCTTTGCCATCATTAAATTCAAGTTCTGATGATAATTCAAAATATGCCTGATTAATTAGCCTAACCGCTTCATCAACTTCAGTTACACTTGAAATCATCGGTAACATAATTTCTAAATTTTTTGACGTTACACTGGCTCTTAACATTGCGCGTATTTGCAGTAAAAATATTTCAGGATGATCTAACGTGATACGAATGCCACGCCAACCTAAAAAAGGATTGTCTTCATGAATAGGAAAATAAGGCAATGATTTATCACCACCAACATCTAGTGTACGCATTGTTACAGGCTTTCCTGGAAATGTTTCTAAAATTTGACGATATAATACCGTTTGCTCAAGCTCCGACGGAAAACAGCTTTTGCTCATAAAAGGAATTTCAGTACGGTACAAACCAATGCCTGCAGCACCTGAATTTTTAGAATGTTCAAAGCCAGACGATAATCCGGCATTAAGCATTAACTCAATTTCTTTGCCGTCAGGAGTCATTGCAGGTAAAAGCTCAACTTGCTTCACTTTATCTGTTAACGCACTTTCTTCTGCAATTAAATGTTCATACTCGCGAATTAACGCTTCATTAGGATCTACAAATAATTCACCACTATAACCGTCGATAATACATAAGTGTTTATCAAGTTTACCTAATGGAATTCTTTCAATGCCCATCACAGCAGGTAATGCTAACGCTCTGGCCAAAATAGCCGCATGTGAATTATTTGAGCCTTGTAATGACACTATCCCTTTTAAGCCTAAGTGTTGATATTCAGCAACCATTGAGGCTGTCACATCTTCTGCCACTAAAATAAATTGCTTAGGAATCTCTTTAGGTATTTTGTTTAGTGATTGAATATTAAAAAGTAAACGATTACCAAGGTCTTTAATATCGCTGGCTCTTTCGCGTAAATAATTATCTTCTAATCCCTCAAATTGAACAACATAGTTATCAATCACTATTTTTAAAGCACTTTCAGCGTTCCAATTTTCATCAATTTTTTCAGCAACTTCTCGGCCTAAATTCGCCTTATCGAGCAATTGCTTATACATTTCAAAAATATCTAAGCTGTCATCGACAATAATGGCTTCAAGCTTACTTGCCATTTGAGTGAAATCAGCACGTGTCTGAATAACCGCTTGCTCAAATCGCTCTTGTTCTATCGCAATATCATCAGCTTTAGACATAGCTATTGCACTTAAATCTGCATGAGGTTGCACTAAAAGCATAGGAGCAACAGCTACACCTGATGAGCCTGCTGCACCTTGAATTGCTTTAGTCCAATGATTATTCCCTTGACGTTGTGCAATTAAGCCTGTTGCTTCAGCACTTGCCATTGCAGTCGCTATTTGCGCCGACAATGTCACAAGAAAGGCTTCTTCGTTCTCATTAAAAAAACGTGCTTTTTCTTGTTGAATTGAAATAACACCTAGCACTTTTCTTTGGTGAATAATGGGTGTGCCAAGAAACGCGTTTAAATTTTCTTCTTTGACTTCTGGCGCATGAATAAAATGAGGATGAGAACGAGCATTTGCGATGTTTAAAGGTTCTTCACGTTGAGCAACTAAGCCAATTAACCCTTCAGTAAAACCAATTGTTGTGTGACCTAATGACTTTTCATCTAAGCCGTCTGACGCCATTAAAATAAAGTGTTGTTTTTGATGATCAGCCAAATAAACTGAACAACATTCAGTTTTCATCACTTGCTTCACTTGACTAACAATACGACGCAAAGCACTTTCTAGCTCAGTATTCTGGCTAAATTCAAGCACTATTCGACGTAAACTCGTTAACATGAGATCCCTATTGATGTTTAAAGTATGATAAAAACTTTAGACCTTATTGAGTGTAAAACTCAGTAAATTTATATCAGACTTTATAGAAAAAAATAGCCCACATATTAAGTGCGAGCTATGTTTATTTCGCTGAATTAATTAAATAATGATTAACTAATCAGGGATTAAATTTATACAACACAGTGATAATCAATTACCGTCTTTTACGACGTTCATGTCGATGATTAGGTAAACTATTTGCGACAAATTCTTTCATTACTTTACGATAAACTTCGCGTTTAAATGAAACGACTTGTCTTACAGGATACCAATAACTCACCCAACGCCAGTCATCAAATTCAGGATGTTTAGTATGGAGTAAATCAACCGCTGATTCTTTAGCTGTTAACTTTAACAAAAACCACTTTTGTTTTTGTCCAATACAAACAGGCTTACTTTCATGCCTGATCAATCGTTTTGGTAATTTGTACTTTAGCCAATGTTTAGTTGTGGCAATAATTTTAACATGTTCAGGTTTTAAACCAACTTCTTCACGAAGCTCCCGATACATAGTCTGTTCTGGCGTTTCACCCTCGTCAACTCCCCCTTGAGGATATTGCCATGAATGTTGTCCAAAACGTCTTGCCCAAAAAACTTGTCCCCTGTCATTGATTATTACTATGCCGACATTAGCTCGATAGCCTTCGGCATCTATCACAGGTATTCCTAAAAAATTTTTATATGACTTGATTCTTCCATAATCTGCCCTTGTGAGCAAATAAAAACTGCCTAAACTTTTGATTAATAATTCAGTCAGTTATTAGCGGCTGTTGAAATTATTACTTATTTAATCACTGTCATTATTAATAGGTTTTACAACAAAAAATCGCTTGCTTACAAATAGCGAGCAAAAGATAATGTTATTTAGGCGCTAACAAGACTCTCTTGCAGATAAATGATTAAAATCCCTGAAAGTGAAAATGAATTAATGGACAGATCTCAAGCGCTGTCCGGATTTACTTTGGGTCAAATTGCCAGCCAACAAAATATTCAAGTACCAGAAAATTTGAATAAAGAAAAAGGTTGGATAGGGTTATTACTCGAACAGGTTTTAGGCGCTAGCGCTGGCTCTAAGCCTATTCCAGATTTTCCACACCTTGGCATCGAATTAAAATCATTGCCTATTAATCGCTATGGTAAGCCTTTAGAAACCACATTTGTTTGTGTAGCCCCATTAACAGGGTTAGTCGGCGCAACGTGGCAAAATAGCCACATCAAAAATAAACTCAATAAAGTGTTATGGGTACCAGTAATTTCTGAAAGAGAAATCCCTATCGCAGAACGAATAGTTGGCACCCCTTTTCTGTGGAGTCCATCTGAAGATGAAGAACATCTTTTATCTCAAGATTGGCAAGAATTAACCGATATGATTGTTTTAGGTGAAGTAGAAAATATTCACGGCAAACACGGCCAAGTATTGCAATTACGCCCAAAAGCCGCCAATAGCCAAGCAAAAACAAAAGCCTTCAACAAAAATGGCAAACCTTTTATGACATTACCAAGGGGCTTCTATTTAAAAACAGCTTTCACTCACCAATTAATTAAGCGTTTTTTGCGAATAAATTAATGCTGATATAGTAATTATGTTCGAATAACACTATACCTAGTAGTAAGCGCTTTAATTTCACTTACTTAACCTTTAGCAAACACATGCAAACATTTAACGATGCTTACAGATATTTACTATGAAGTTTATAAATAAGTTTAATCAAAGTATTAGTGCATTATATTTTTTAACTATTTTTGCCATAGTTATCACTTCATACTTTACCTTTAAAGATGTGATAAATAGTTATAACAAAAGTCAGCATCAGGCGATTATTCCGCTATTTTCTATTGTTAATAGCGAAGTAATTCGCCCGTTAAACATTGCCTCTTTTATGGCAAATGATCAGATGTTAATTGACTTTATCGAACAAGAAAAAATCGATAAAAATAGCCTTTTACAATATCTTCAGCGATTTTCTCAACGTTATAACATGTTGACCTTTGTCGCATTAGAAAAACACGACTTGATCCTCGATTCAAATAACAAATCTATTTCACTCGTTAATGAGAAAGCAGAATGGTATCACCGCTTAAAAGCACAAGATAAAAATCAATTTTCAGATATAGGTAACGTTGACAACCCTCATTTATATTTTGATATGAAACTTTTTAATCACCAAGAGGAATTTATTGGCTTCATTGGTGTTGCAATAGATCTCAACCATTTTTCTGAAAAGTTTCAAGAATATAGTAAACGGTTCGGTTTTGAATTGATCTTTGTTGATCAAAATAATGACATTATGCTGTCGTCTAACCATTTAATGAAAACAGAAAGTCATCATCGAAAAGATGAAACCATTAATATAGGTCAGTTAGATTGGTATCAAAACTTACTCAGCCAAGAAAGCCTATCTCAAGTAAAAAAAACGGTCATCACTGTTGAAAGTGATGAACGTATAATTTCACAAATGCCTATCCAAGCGTTAGATTGGCGAATGTTTATTCTTTCCCCGCCGGTCTCGAAGCAGGATGAATATTTACAATTGTTTTTAGCAAAAATCGGAATATTTATTCTACTGATATTTATTATTTATTTTTTCTTTATCACTATCGTCGATTACTTTAAAAAACACTTAGTCAAAGACTCTGAAACAGATTTTTTAACAAAGTTACCCAACCGAAGTTACTTAAATTGGCGATTTGAAGAGCTTATTTGTCAGCACGACAGTATTTGTGTGATTATTGCTGATATTGATTACTTTAAAATAGTCAATGATACTTATGGGCATACCGTTGGTGATGAAGTGCTAAAAGAAGTGGCTTCACAATTAAATGCTAATTTACGTAGTGACGATATCAGTGGACGTTGGGGAGGTGAAGAATTTGTCATGCTTTTACCCAACACTCCATGTCAAAAAGCGTTTGAAATTGTTGAGCGTATTAGGGAAAGCATTGCTAATACACCGTTCCAAGTCAGTAGTTCAAATCATATATTTAACACGACAATCAGCTTTGGTATTAGCGAAAGTCCGACTGATAATGTTAGTTTTAAACAGCTTATTGAAGAGGCCGATAAAGCGTTGTATCAAGCAAAAAATAATGGCCGTAATCAATCAATAATATTTAATGAGAAAGCAACGAAATAACCAATATAATTACAACTAGGATGGATTAGCAGAGTCAAATATCATCAAATTTTTGCTAGGGTAATTTTTTGAGAAAGTATTACGCTATCACCAGCACCAATCGATTGCCATTGCGTATTGGCTGCTTCTAAACAAACAAACTCATTTTCGCCGTGAGGATGAATATCCTGCATATTTCCTGCAATTTCCTGCCCTGGATTCCATAAGACCCATTGTTGACATTGACTCGCTTCAATAGTGATTTTTCGCTGTAGACCTTCATCAATAATGACTTGTTTATCCGAACAATAATAAATGCGGTCAATAGGACCAACACAATTTACTAACTGATCTTCTTGTTGCTTTTTACCCGTTATTTTATCATCAAATAAAGCGCCTTCTAGATATGGCACTTGCACATTTTCAGGGTTACTCACCGCAAAATAGCTATGTAAAGCCGATGAAAAATTTACTGTTTCTAACGAAAGGTTGGTGATGGAAAGTTGTTGAGTAAAAGTCGTTGAAAATACCAAAGTTTGCAATAACTTAAACTTAGCTGGCCACAAATAATGTTCGTTTTCACCATTAATTTCAATGACTAAGGTCACGTCTTGTTCAGTAATTTCATGACTGACTAATTGCCAACAATTGGTTCGGGCAAAACCATGATTACCACCATTGTTGCCTTCCTCATCGATATTTGGACCAAACCAAGGCCAACAAATAGGAATGCCGCCACGTATCGCTTTACCATTTTTAAATTCTGTAGTTTTGCTAAGCCAAAAAACTTCATCATGCCCTGTTGGTTGCCAAGATAAAACATGACCGCCATGTAAACATACAGATGCGGTAAATAAAAAATGTTTAATCTCAAGTGTCGAAATATTTTGTGCTACAGATGCTTGAGAAATAGAAGCAAAAGGGGTTGAAGACAAAATTGCATCAGACATTGAATACTCTCATGGAATGAACTCACGATTTTTAATAGCGCTATGTTAACCAATGAAAGTTTTGTAATAAAGCATAAAAGAGTACATACGCCTAAAACTCTCTGATAAAAACCTTCCTTATAAAAAGCTTGCTGATAAAAAAGCCAAGGTGAGTTAATTACCTTGGCTTTTTCATTCTTTTTAAGCAAATGCTACTTACTTCATACTATTTAGTATAAGCACGTGGCATATCACTGTCAGTAGTATAACGGTCACGTAAAGCATCTTGACGACTTTCAGTTGTGTGCTCAACACCATCAATCCACATTTTTTCAACGCGCGTACTTAATTCAAATGGATCAGCGCTCCAAAGCACTAAGTCAGCCTTTTTACCAACAGCAATACGACCCGCATCATAGTTAAATGCATCAGCAATATTTGCCGTTACTGCGGCTAAGGCTTGCTCTTGCGAAACACCGTTTGCGATTGCTACACCGGCATCATAACGTAATTGATATAAATTATGAGTATCACCGTTTACTTTAAACGCAACGGTAACACCAGCATCCATCAACACTTTCGCACTTTTTAATGACTGATGAAGGGCATCAAAACTTGGTAAGTTATCAATAGTAGCGATAATAACAGGGACTTTAGCTTTCGCTATTTGTGCTGCAACACTAACAGCATCACCAGCATCTGCAATCACTAAATCAAGACCAAACTCTTGTTTTAATTTGATTAATGCTAAAATATCCGTCGCTCTGTCAGCATAGGCAATCAATGGTTTTTCACCAGCTAATAACGCATTGATAACTTTTTCATCACGTTTTGGCTCTTTCGCGTCTTTTTTCTTATCTTTTTTAGCGTCTGCTTGCTCTTTTTTCTCTTTTGCTAAAGCTGTTTTTGCATCATCTAACTTGTTCCGAAGATCTTGCAATGTTAACGCACGCGACCCTTTGCTTTTTGAACCAATATCAACAAGTACCGCAGTATTGGTTTCAACAATACTGTCATATTCGCCAGAAAGGTCAGCAATAAACGCTTGACCTTTAAACATGTCTTCGCCGCCTCGAGGTGTCACAATATTTGTGGTAATGCCACCTTTTCGGCTATAAGCAATGGCTGCAGATTTTGGGTTAAATGCTGTACTTGCATCAAAAGTAATATCTGCTTTTTTATCACTTGCATCACGTGTACGTGAAACAGCGGATACTTCAACTAAACCAAGCGTATTCATTGAACCAATAAAGCCTGGTGTTAAAATTTTCCCCATGGCATCAATGGTTGAATCAGCGGTAACCGTTTGTGGATTAATCGCCGTGATTACGCCATTGTCCATAACAACAGTCGCATTGGTTAATGTGCCTTGTTCTGTCACGGTATGAACCGTTGCATTAGTGATTGCGATACTTTCTGCATATACAGATGACGCTGAAGCAAGTGCTAAAGCGATAAGTGAAGATTTAAATAGTTTCATAATTTTTACCCCTTTCCTTACTTCTGACCTAACATGAAATCGCTTTTCGCTTGATATTTTTCATCAAAACGATCGTATACTTTTGCACCATCGACAAACACTTGCTCTGCTTGGGCATAAACACTAAACGGGTTTTGATTCCACAGCACAACATCAGCGTTTTTACCTTTTTCTAAGCTACCGGTCTTATCGGCAACACCTAAAGATTTAGCTGAATTTAAAGTGATCCATGTAATGGCATGCTCAGGCTTAATATCAAAACCATTTTCATTCGCGCGATACATGACTTTACCAGCTTCTTGGTTAAGGCGCTGAATTGTTGTACCTGAGTCAGAATGCACAACCGCACAAGAGTTTGCTTTAGCATCAACAATGGCTACGTTTTCTTGCACCATGTCGTAAGCTTCCATTTTGAAACCCCACCAATCTGGCCACATTGCTGCACAGTTACCATTTTCTGCTAATGTATCAGCAACCTTGTAGGCCTCAATTGCGTGATGAAAAGTACCTGAGTGATAATTAAATTCTTTGCCTAAATCAATCATCATCGCCATTTCTTCAGCTTTATAGCAATGATTATGAATTAGTATGTCGCCATCTAACACGCCTTTCAAAGTATCTAATTCTATATCACGTTTTGGCGCTTCTGGGTTTTTACCCGCGTCATAGTCTGCTTCATATTTATCCCAAGCACGTTTATATTCTGTCGCTTCGCTCCACGCCATACGATAGCCAGCCATATTCCCCATACGTGTTGCTGGAGAAACTTTACGACTACCATAAACACGTTTAGGATTTTCACCACACGCCATTTTCAAACCATAAGGTGCTGCTGGAAACTTCATACCTTGCATGGTGTGACTTGGCACATTACGAAGCGTAACGCCTCGGCCGCCAAATAAATTAGCTGAACCGGGTAAAATTTGTAGTGTAGTTATACCGCCAGCACGAGCAGCTTGAAAACCAGGATCTTGCGGCCAAACACTATGTTCAGACCAAACTTCTGAAGTGTTGGGTTGTGTTGCTTCGTTACCATCTGAATGAGATTCTGCAGATGGACTTGGGTATACACCTAAATGAGAATGTACATCGATAACACCTGGTGTCACCCATTTGCCGCTACCGTCAACTTCAATTGCGTTATCCGCTGATAAACCTTGACCGACTTGCTCAATTTTACCATTACTCATTAAGACATCAGCATTATCGATACGCTCACCAGCGCCCGTTAATACTGTCGCATTTTTAATAAGAACGGTTTGACTTGGTATCACTTGATAAGTGCTAGGGTATGGATTTTTATTTAATACAACTTTTTCATCTTGTTTTTCTGACTGCATACACGCACTTAATGAGACTGAAATAGCCGCCACCAAGAGTGATGGTATAAACTTTTGCATATGAGGTTCCTAGTAAATTTTTGACTTATTACTCACCAAAAATGAGTTTTATAATTATTTTCACTGGTTAACATTATTACGATTGAAACATTTCGACAAGTTTAATCATCATTAAACACCTATCACTGCGATGAGTGGTGTTTTTGCAACGATGAATAGCCAGCAGACAAGTACTGATATGTTGAAATTAACTAAAAGAGGCTGAAAGTTGTAGAACGAATCGGTGTTTCTAATCTACTTAAACCAACGAGTAATTTTATTTTTTCGCAGATAGATTAACAATAAGCTTATAGCTATATAAATACTGGGTTCAATTATTTCAGACTTTACAGACCAATAAAAATGTAAGGCGACTAAACACAACGCGAGATAAACCCAGTTATGCAATTGTTGCCAGTTTCGTCCCATTTTCTTTTTTATCAATGACAGTGATGTGATCGTTAGCAATAACAAAATAACCACCGCAAGCATACCAACCGTTATATAAGGCCTTTCAATAATCTCACTGATAAATAATGACCAATCAAACTGTACTTCAAAGGCTAAAAAGCTTAAGAGATGACACAAAGCATACGTAAAACTATACAGTCCCAGTAATCGTCTAATTTTTAATAGAAAAGCCCATTTAAAATGCTGGGCTAACGGAGAAATAATCAAGCTTAATATTAATAAATTGAATGCACCAATACCGGTAAAATGCAAAACAGCTTCAACCGGATCAGCGCCTAAATTATCACTCACTGCTTGAAAATAAAGATTACTCAGTAGGAAAAGACTAATAACATGAATAGCGACTTTTAAAGAAAAAACAATACGATTATTGTTTACCTTCGCCGACATTAATAGTTTTTCCTTAAATCCATGTTTTTATAAAGGTGCGCAACTTCTTCGCCGTAGCCATTAAACGGCAAAGTTTCGATGCGATTTCGGGCAAATAATCCTCCTGAAGTAATTCTTCGTTCACTTGCTTGGCTCCAACGGGGGTGATCAACCTGCGGATTTACATTGGCATAAAAACCATATTCTCGAGGCGCTAATATATTCCATGTAGTTGGTGGCATTTTTTCCATAAGCTTTATTGCAACGATAGACTTGATACTTTTAAAACCATATTTCCATGGAACAACTAAGCGAATCGGCGCACCATTTTGAGCTGGTAATGTTTTGCCATATAGACCAACACTGAGCAACGTTAATGGGTTCATGGCTTCATCAATACGTAAACCTTCAAGATAAGGGTAATCAATACCGCCACCAATTCGACGACTCGATTGACCGGGCATCTGCTCTGGGTCGTATAGCGTTTCAAAAGCGACATATTTAGCTTTGCTATTAGGTTGAGCTTTTTTGATCAAGTCTGCCAATGGAAAGCCAATCCATGGTACAACCATCGACCACGCTTCAACACATCGTAAGCGATAGATACGCTCCTCTAAAGGAAAAGCCTTATATAAGTCGTCATAATCTAAAGTTATCGGTTTATCGACTTCACCAGAAATCGTTAATTGCCAAGGATTTACTTTAAATTGTTGAGCATTTTCAATAGGATCATTTTTAGATGTGCCAAATTCATAAAAATTATTATGACTGATCACTTTCGCTTCAGGTGTTAAAATATCATCGGTTGTTATCGTATTTTTTGCAGATAACAATTGGGTAGTAAACGGAGTAACTTCTTCTTTCGAAAACCAGTCAGCCTGCGCATTATTGGCTAAAAGCGCCGATGCGCCAGCAAAACCTAGTTGCTTTAAAACTTGTCTACGTTTGAGGTATACGGTTTCGTCAGTCACTTGATTTTCAGTTAACTGACATGAAGAAAATTTTCGAGTAATATTTTTGATCATATTTGCTACTTATCCGGTCATAAAACTTTTCTGTTTAAAACAGAGTTACCACAAAGTCAGTGGTGTTTTAATGCTAGACCATTAAAGTAGCAAAATAATTCGATGAATTGTTTATTTAAATTTTAGTTATAAATAACGTTTATTGATTTTTAACGAACAAACTGTTGAATATATTGATTAATCGCTGATGATTCATACAACCAGCTAACCTCTTGGTTTTCATCAACGATTCGTAAACAAGGTACTTTTCTTTTACCGCCCTTAGCTATTAATTCGTCATTAGATGCTTGGTCTTGATTAATATTTTTAAGCGCAATATTCAAACCACCACGTTTCATTTCTCGACGCACTTTTACGCAAAAAGGGCACGCTGGCAGTTGATATAAACTCAAGTGGTCTGTGCTTGCATCAATTTTCGCCTGTAGTTCTGCCGCTCTTTTAGGCTTACTCGGTGAAAAAATAAAATCAAAAAACAAGATGATACGACCAAGAACCCAACGAATAATAAACATAACAACACCTTAATGAACAACTAGACAAAAAATATAAGCTAAGTAAATAACAGAATTAAATGGAGTGAAATTTAGCGCGCGATTTTAGCAAAACTATATATAAGTTGCTACAAACACGCGCTTTAAAAAAGTGGAATATTGGTAATTACCACATTAAATCATCAGGTATTTGATAATCTGCATATGGGTCATCTTCTTCAACATGGTCAGATTGTACTTTTTCATTTTGAAGTAATATAACAGTTGTATCTAACTCAGCTAATTTTGCAGCTGTTTCACAGGTAACAATATAAGTAACCTCATCTTGACCACATAACGCTAAACGACCATTAACAAGTGCTCGATGAGTAACAGCATCTAGATATAACTTCTTAATTTTACTATCAAAGGTATAGTTATACACAGTTTCACCATTACAGTTTTTAATTTGGTGATGTTGCAAAATTTGTTGAATTCTTAATTTTTGCTCTTTCTTTTCACGTTGCTGTTTTTTCTCTTCATTAAGCGCTTGATCTTTAGCTTGTTTATCTTGTTGCGTTTTAACCAAATCTTGTTTAATTTTTTCCTGTAACGACGCTTCCATTTCAACGCCACTACGTTTTTGTTTATTCTTTTTTCGTTTATCGCTGTTAGCTTGTCGTGCTTTTTGCTTAGTAGTAAGCCCAGCTTTGAGTAATTGATCTTGTAGAGATGCCATTTTGATCCAACGTTAACTAATTTTGTAAAAACTTAATGTCAGTATTTTATCAAGTAAATTTTTATTTAATAGCAATAACGTGCTTTATTAATTTTTTTGCTGACTAAGTTGATAGTTTTTCAATATTTGTAACTGTTCTGGCGTGTCTAAATCAACAAATGCTGCGGGCATTAATAAGCATAGTAATTGATTTTGATGTTTTTTAATCACAGGCTTAGCGCCACTTCCTTGATTTAATTCTTTCAGTTGTGAAAAACAATATGCGGGGAAAATCACCGGCGGGCTTGTTACATTTAACCCCTTTATCGATTGTGCAGCACTAATAATATTTTGTGGGTTATCTTGCCAGTGTTGATAAATATCTTGGTAATGTTGAGCACTCAATTGCCATTGATCTACTAATATCAACATCACGGCATCAGTATCATCATCTATTGCTGAAACACCTTTCGCAATAGAAGATGAAAGACCACTTTGCCAATCATCATTGATAATAGTTTTTACCGAAAGCTCTGCGACTTCATCAATCATATTTTGCGCTTGATAACCAAATACACAGCTAACATTCTTGCTCAATTTTTTTGCCATTTTGCATTGGCGCAACAATAAACTTTCACCATTTAAAGTGACAAACTGCTTAGCTTGACCTAGTCGAGAAGAGTTGCCTGCGGCAAGAATGATGATTGCTAGTTTTTCTGACATGATTAAAGTTGAATCAACGATGACTATAATAATTACTTGTTATAGTAGCGTTGAACATATTGGCTGCATAGCGCTAAATCAATTAGAACTAAATCAAAGCTAACTAAGCCAAGCTTTCCATCGCCATAACTTGATGACAATGAATCAAACCCGCAATTAATTTATCAATATCGGCATAGCCATTATATAAACCTAACGAAACTCTTAACGTTTCATTCACTCCTAAAACTTTATGTAAAGGCTGTGCACAATGCTGTCCAGCTCTTAGGGCAACATTTTCACTATCGAGTAAATTCGCGATATCTTGGCATTGAATCCCTTCACATTGAAAACTCACTAACGAAGTCATTTTATTGTTCATTAACGATAATTTTTCATCGACAACAGGACGATAAAAAGATAATTCACGCAGTGATTTATGCATATACAAAGCTAAGTCATCAATATATAAATTAATATCTTTTATCGAAAGATCATTCATATAATCAATTGCTTCCACCAAACCCACGATACCCGCAACATTATGTGAGCCTGATTCAAACTTTAAAGGCCCGCCCAAGTATTCACTTTGTTGAAAATCAACCGTATTTATCATGCCGCCACCTAATTGATAAGGCCTCATTTGCTCTATTAAATGAGGCTTAGCATATAAGACGCCACACCCTGTTGGTCCATAAATTTTGTGTGCAGAAAAAACATAAAAGTCGCAATCAATGGCTTTTACATTAATGTCGCCTCTTAAAACGGCTTGAGCACCATCGATTAATGTCGGAATGTTTTTATTCTTTGCCAATTGACAGATTTTATCTACCGCATTTATTTTCCCAATGACGTTTGAGCAATGGGTGAACGCTAATATGCAGGTTTGATCATCTAATAAAAGCGAAAGCCTTGCCAAATCAATCGTGCCATCTATTGCTAAAGGCGCTATACGTAACTCAATATTATACTGCTGTGTTAGTCGCTGCCAAGGCAGTAAATTTGCGTGATGTTCTGCGGCTGAAATAACAATATTACAACGCTCTCCTTTACTCATCGCTTCTATAATTAATGGTTCCACAAAACTATAAGCAACAAGGTTTACACCTTCAGTCGCCCCTGAGTTGAAAACGATACTTTGTGCCTGTTGAGCACCAATAAAGCTTGCAATTTTTTCGCGTGCTTGTTCAACTTTTTCAGTGGCTGTCATACTTAATTGATACATGCCTTTATGGCTATTCGCATGGGAATAACATTGATAATGAAACATAGCTTCTGCGACATGTTTAGGTGTTAAACATGTCGCTGCAGTATCTAAATAGCATAAATATGGATGAGCCTGCGGGACAAAAATAGGAAAGTCTTTCTTCCATGGACTTATATTTGACATGATAAAGTGATTACGAACTAAAAGTTAAGGGTAAAATATCAAGGCAAAAGCATTCAAACAATCGAACAAGTGTAACGTTTAATGACATTTTAAACAGCTAGCAACATCTTGTATTACTTTGAGAAAAACAAAAACGATTTTACCACTCTAAAAATGAAGTAACTCCAACTAAATCCTGATAAACCAATTAACAAAACAACAATAAAACAATAAGTTAGTTAAAGTCAGTATTGATAAAAAATCCTCTATCAAGGTTTGTGAACGCTAAATTTTTAATGTACTCTTTATTCACTTATCTGCTTGTTACCTTTATCAAGGCACAAAGAAGTATCATGAAAAAAATAAAAAAAGTACTTTTCAGTAGTCTGTTGATTTTATTATTAGTTAGTTCAATGTTTGCCACTTGGATTTATAGCCAAGTTGACAGCGCTTTACCTGTGCTTGAAGGTAAAACGACCATTATGGGACTTACTACCAATGTATCTGTTGAACGAGATATTCAAGGCATACCGACTATAAAGTCAGAAAGTAGAACTGATTTAGCTGTCGCTACCGGATTTATTCATGCGCAAGAACGTTTTTTTCAAATGGATTTACTGAGAAGGAATTCTGCAGGTGAACTAGCCAGTTTGTTCGGCAAAATGGCATTAAGCTATGACAAAACAATTAGACTTCACCGCTTTCGTGAACGAGCAATTACTATCTTCGAGCAACTTCCCCAAGAGCAATCAGCACTTATAAAAGCCTATACCGTCGGCGTAAATGAAGGACTAAGAGCACTAAAGGCCAAACCTTTTGAATATTTATTATTACAACAAGAGCCTGTTGAATGGCGCGAAGAAGACTCAATACTGACCATACTCAGTATGTATTTAGATTTACAGTATAAAGATGGTGCTCGAGAAAGAACCTTAGGTTTACTTCAATCAACTTTTGATCCAACGGTATTTGCCTTTTTAAATCCCAAAGGCAGCATTTGGGACGCGGCAATTGATAGTAGTCAATATTCGCCCTCGCCTATTCCAGATAAAGCTTGGACTTCTTCAACTAAAAAACTCCTAGCAAATAAACAATCACTAACTGCTAACACAGATTATTCAAGTGAAGACTTTCCAGGCTCAAACAATTGGGCAGTTTCTGGTGCTATTAGTAGTACAGGCAGTGCGATTGTGGCCAATGATATGCACCTTGGTATCCGTGTACCCAACACATGGTTTCGTGCCTCTTTCGAATATAAAGAGCATGATAATGAATTCATTAAAATTACCGGTTTAACGTTACCTGGCACGCCATTAATGGTCACAGG
>JAQWHO010000177.1 GCA_029249355.1 Thalassotalea sp. | reverse complement strand
TTATTATTTATTTTTAGTTTAGCAGGGTTAAGTAAGCAAGAAAGCGCTGAAACAGGTAACTGGTACGGTATTGTCGGTATGTCAATTGCGTTAATTGCCACTATCGCCGATCCTCGTGTAGACAATATCGCTATCATTATTGGTGCTATGGCCATTGGTAGTTTAATAGGCTTGAGGTTGGCCAAAAAAGTTGAAATGACCGAAATGCCAGAGCTTGTTGCAATTCTGCATAGCTTTGTTGGGCTTGCAGCAGTGCTTGTTGGTTTTAATAGTTATTTTGGCATGGGACATGGCGAACATATTGTTTTCACTGCTGAACAACAAATGGCGGTCAACATTCATTTAGTGGAAGTGTTTCTTGGAGTATTTATTGGCGCGGTAACGTTTACTGGCTCTATTGTCGCTTTTGCTAAATTACGCGGCGTGATTAATTCAGCGGCATTAATGTTACCGCATCGACATAAATTAAATTTAGCTGCGGGCATAGTGTCTTTTATTTTAATGATAATTTTTGTTCAAAACGGTGGTGGTAACGTTACATTATATTTAATGACGGGCATTGCTTTAGTCTTTGGCTGGCACCTTGTGGCATCAATTGGTGGCGCAGAAATGCCGGTAGTTGTATCAATGCTTAATTCATATTCAGGCTGGGCAGCTGCTGCGGCAGGTTTTATGTTAAACAATGATTTACTGATTGTTACAGGCGCATTAGTTGGCTCTTCAGGCGCAATATTGTCATATATTATGTGTAAGGCAATGAACCGATCATTTATCAGTGTTATTGCTGGTGGCTTTGGCACCGAGGTTGTTGTCGATAATGATAAAGATTATGGTGAGCATGTTGAAACGCAAGCTGAAGAAGTCGCTGATATTTTATCGCAAGCAAAATCAGTTATTATCACGCCAGGGTACGGTATGGCAGTAGCGCAAGCGCAATATCCTGTGTATGAACTCACCCAAAAGTTAATCAGTAAAGGGATCAAGGTGCGTTTTGGTATTCATCCTGTTGCTGGCAGGTTACCGGGTCATATGAATGTTTTGCTTGCCGAAGCCAAAGTCCCTTACGATATTGTTTTAGGTATGGACGAAATTAATGACGACTTTGCTAATACTGATGTTGTTTTAGTCATTGGCGCGAACGATACGGTAAATCCAGCAGCTAATGAAGATCCAAATAGCCCTATTGCAGGAATGCCGGTATTAGAAGTTTGGCATGCTAAGAAAGTTGTAGTATTCAAGCGCTCGATGAATACCGGCTATGCAGGGGTGCAAAATCCATTGTTTTTCAAAGACAATAGTCAAATGTTATTTGGTGATGCGAAAGAATCTGTAGAGAAAATATCTAAAGCGCTTTAGAGGCTAAAATTTTGATTAAGTATATAAAACCATAATGGATGTTATGGTTTTTTTTCGCCCAAATTCTTTCTCAAATCGTTTATCAAATTCACACCTAAATTCGCGCTAAATTTGTCTCATTGTGCTATATTAAAAATCTCCAAACTATTCTTACCTTTTTCTTCTGGCCCTTTTTTAAGTGATGTTCTTATGAGTAAAAAAATACTAACGATTCGTGAAAAAACGATATTTGATGGCATTTTCACTAAATGTTTTTTGAAGTCGATATTTTCACTTTGGTTTAAATTAGCTGGCTGGCGAATTACACAAACAAACACTCAAGGTGCAGGTGTAGCAATTGCAGCGCCTCATACCTCTAATTGGGATTTTATTTATGCTTTAGGAGCTGCTATTTTACAAGACACTAAAATATACTTTTCAATAAAAGATAGTTGGTGTCGGATTCCTGTGATTGGCAGTTTTATGATGTGGTTGGGCGCGATGCCTATTGATCGCTCTTCGAAAGGTAAAGGACAAGTCGAACTCATTAACCAATTTGTGGCAAGTCAAAAAGGCTGTAAAGTGTTTTTTCTTTTTACTCCTGAGGGCACTAGAGGAAGCGTGGAAAAATGGAAAACTGGCTTTTATCATGTTGCACAAAGTTGTCATATTCCTGTTTTTCTTTCAAAAGTAGATTACTTAATTAAAGAAGCGGGGGTATTTCATTCTTATCAAATTACCGGTGATAAAGAAGAAGATATTCAAGCGATTCAAGCTTCCTATAAGCGAGTTGCCGGTAAATTCACCGAGAAGCAATTTCCGCCTTATGAAGGAGCGTTGCCAAAAATTACTGATGCAGAGGCCTTGGTGATGAAAGCGCTTTATTCGTTCAAAGGCGTTGCAACACAAGTTGAAATTTCAGCCAAAATAAAGCGTAAAGAATTGGCGACATCAATGTTAGATTTTTTAGTTGAAAAAGGGATCGTAGAAGAAAAACCGTCAGCAGATAAAAATTTAGCACCTTGTTATCGACTCACTTTTTTAGGAAAGG
>JAQWHO010000176.1 GCA_029249355.1 Thalassotalea sp. | reverse complement strand
ATTTAAAGTAACATCGTCTGACAATAGACGTATTCAAGTATTACAAGTTACCATTCCAAAAGATCATCAAGTCAATGGTAAAGCGACTGACTAATCTAGCTAATGGAAACTAATTTAAACTAAGTTAATTTGATACACATTGAAGATACTCAAATCACTCTTTCTTGCATGTAAAAGAAACATCAGCGATAAAACTGTCTGGTTAAGTTTTATCGCTGGGTTAAACTTGGTTTTTTCCTACGCGCCATTTTCATTATGGTGGCTAAGCTTTATTAGTTTAACCCTTTGGTTTATTCATTTAGAAAACCTCGCAAAAAACAATCCCCTCCACATAACTCGCTTAATCACTAAGCATAGTTTTATATTTGCTTTTGGCTGGTTTGCCAGTGGCATTAGCTGGGTACACGTTTCAATTGCTGAATTTGGCGGTATGCCATTAATTGCTTCATTGTTTTTGATGCTATTGCTCTGTTTATATTTAGCACTATATCCTGCTCTTGCGGGTTATCTAACGGCTAAAGCATCTACTTTTACGACAAAAGATAAAAGAGATACAACACCATTAAACTTATGGTTATTCCCTAGTATTTGGTTATTTACGGAATTTCTACGTGGTACAGTATTAACAGGGTTTCCTTGGTTATCGTTAGGTTATGGTCAAATTGACGGCCTATTTTCTTCACTAGCGCCAGTGTTCGGTGAAATAGGTATTACCTTTGCTTTATTAATCACTTGTGTTGCGATCAGTAAATTAATATTAAAACAACAAGTTAAAGGCTCGTTAGCTACACTAATTACAATAATCACAGTAACTATAATCTCTCAACAAAATGTCTGGGTTACACCTACAGGCAAAGAAATCAAAGTTGCATTGGTACAAGGGAACATTGAACAATCTATAAAATGGGAGCCTGAACAGCAATGGCCAACCATGCTGAAATATTTAGATTTAAGCCGCATAAATTACGATGCTGATTTAATCATTTGGCCTGAATCTGCAATACCTGCCATAGAAACGATGAGTACTACTCAAGAGTTTCTTGATATGGCGAATCAATCTGCGTCATTAAATAACACAACGATTATTACCGGTATTTTAAATTATAACTTTGAGTCAAAAGAGTATTTTAATAGCCTCATTGTTTTAGGTGTAAAGCACCAAGAAGACAATTTACAAAACAATACTGGCGATTATTATTACGGAAACAGTAACCGTTATGATAAAAATCATCTCTTACCTATTGGAGAATTTGTACCGTTTAGTGACTTTTTAAGACCTATTGCGCCACTGTTTAATTTACCTCAATCTTCTTTTAGTCGAGGCAGTTATGTTCAAAATAATTTGCGTGCGAATGATTTAAGCATCTTGCCGTTAATTTGTTTTGAAATAGCATTTCCTGAACAACTTGCGGCTAACTTTATTAATGACAGCGATATTCTCCTGACAGTAAGCAATGACGCATGGTTTGGCAATTCACATGGCCCGCACCAGCATATGGAAATAGCCCGTATGCGCGCACTCGAATTTGGTCGTCCGTTATTACGCTCAACCAATAATGGTGTCACTGCAGTAACCGATCACTTAGGTAAGATTATTCAGCAAGTGCCACAGTTTGAACAAGCGGTACTAAAAACAGATATTCAATTGGTTTCAGGCCGAACCCCTTTTAGTCAATATGGTCGATACCCGTTATGGATTTTTGCCTTTATGATGACTTTCATCATAATAATTAAAAATAAAATTCATTAATAAACCTATTTAGAAGCATCGTCTTAATAAATTTTATTTTTTTTCTTATCGTTAAATCCAAATAAATTTAAACCTTTTCCCTCGTCAACACGACTTACTTATAAAACAACCATTATTTAAATGGTTATGTCTTATTCGGGGGAATTGACATGAAAATAAAAGATACCAGTGATCAGGATATCCAGATCAACGTCGAACAATCTAAGTCTAAATTTTGGCTAACAATACTCTCTTCAATCATTGTAATCGTAATACTTATTTGGCAAGTAGCTCCTGCTGCTAGTCGATGGAGTCAAGCAAGTGAATCAATCTCTTCAGATAGAGTAAGACTTGCTACTATTACACGCGGTGATTTCACTCGTGACATTTCAGTCTTAGGCCGAGTAGTAGCCGCAGTAAGCCCTACCGTTTATAGCCCAGCTGATGGCACGATTACCTTACAAATAGAAGCTGGACACGAAGTCAAAGAAGGCCAAGCACTAGCAACACTTGATAGCCCAGAATTAACCAGTCGCCTTTTTCAACAACAGGCGATTCTTGAAGGGCTTGAGTCCAGCTTTGAACGTCAACAAATTCAATCTAAAAAACAACACTTAAGTGATCAAAAAGCGGTTGATTTAGCGAATGTCAGATTAATTTCAGCCAATCGAGAAAAGCGTCGCGCTGACCAAGGCTATGAAAAAAATGCCATTAGCCAAATAGATTTTGAAAAAGCGCAAGACGAACTAGAAAACGCTAAATTACAACATCGCCACGCAGAACAAGATGCTTCATTAAATATTGAAAGTTTAGACTTTGATAGCAAGTCATTATCGCTTGATATTCGCCGTCAAACATTATTAGTTAAAGAGCTAAAACGTCAGGTAGATGCGTTAACCATTCGCTCACCCGTTAATGGTATTGTTGGTAACTTAAACGCTGACAACAAAACTTTTTTAAGTAAAAACCAATCTATTTTAACCGTTGTCGATTTAAGTAATTTAGAAGTAGAAATTGAAATACCAGAAAGTTATGCCGACGATTTAGCCATTGGTATGGACGTAGATGTACAATTTGAACAACAACAGTTCAGTGCTCGTCTAGTAACAATTTCCCCCGAAATACTGAATAATCAGGTTACTGGGCGAGTACGCTTTTCTGCAAATACTCCTGCAAAACTCCGCCAAAATCAACGATTAAACACGCAAATAATTCTTGAACAAAAAAGTAATATTTTACAAGTACAACGCGGACAATTTCTGGATAGCTCAGGCGGTCGTTTTGCTTATATTGTTAATGACGGCCTAGCAAGTAAAACCCCTATCACCTTAGGTGCGAGAAGTTTAAGCCATGTTGAAGTACTCAGTGGCTTAACGGAAGGTCAACAAATCATTATATCAGGCACTGACATGTTTAATTCTGCCGAACAAGTGTTACTTAATAACTAGAATCAGAAAAAAATTAAAAAACTTATATAAAACAAATACAAGATTACGCAAGGAAAGGAATAATATTATGTTAGTCATGAAGAATATCAATAAAGTATTTCAAACCGCCGACATTCAAACGCACGCCCTTCGAGATTTTAATTTAACGGTTAACGAAGGCGACTTCATCAGTGTTACCGGCCCTTCTGGCTCAGGTAAAACCACTTTCTTAAATATTGCCGGACTTTTAGAAACCTTTACTGACGGTGAATTTACACTTGATGGTAAAGATGTTGGCAGTCTCAATGACAATGGTCGCTCTAGAATGAGAAATGAAAAAATAGGCTTTGTCTTTCAAAGTTTTAATTTAATACCTGATCTCAACCTTTTCGACAATGTTGATGTCCCCCTTCGCTATAGAGGCTTTAACGCCAAAGAAAGAAAAGCCCGCATTGAAGCCAACTTAGAACGCGTCGGTCTTTCCTCGAGAAT
>JAQWHO010000175.1 GCA_029249355.1 Thalassotalea sp. | reverse complement strand
GTTTTTAGGTAAGGTTTCTAATATTTTTATATCAACTTGTACATTGCCATTATTCACATTCGGGTCAATGCGGATAACTTCGCCCGTTACGATGCCATTTCTCGTATCTATAGAGGCTGTTTGGCCTAAAACTACGTCACTTATGTTAAGTTCAGACAATTGAATTTCAGCAAATAAACTTTTAGGATCTGCTATTTTTGCCACTAACCCCCCAACCGCAATTTGTTGTCCCGGCTGCAGATCTGATTCTTGAATGATACCGTTCATTGGCGCTTTGATACTCAATGCAACAACTCGTTCTTCTGCGCGTTGTAGTACTTTGGATAATTTATTTACTTCGGCATCTTTCGCTTTTACTCTCGCTTTCATTGTTAAGGAAAATTTAACCGAGAGCTGTTTCTGTATTTCCCAGTTTCGCTGCAATTGTGAAACATTCATTTGGGTTTTCTTGAAGTTTATTTCAGAAACAACGCCGGTATTATTTTCAATTAACTGAGTTTCTGCGGTTAATTGTAAATTAGCTGATTCATAAGCAAACTGAGCATTTAACAACTGGGCTTGTTGTTGTAATAAGCTGGATTCCAATTCTGCATTCATTGCTTCAAATTCGGCTAACAACGCTTCATAGTCCCAACGGGTTTCTTCAGCGTTTTGCACTAATTCAGGGTTTGACAATAGGGCGATAACATCTCCTTTTGTGACTTGCGTTCCTGCCTTAATGACCACTTGTTCGACTCGGCCTGATACCCTTGCTGCTAACCATTGGATATTTTCTGGCACCAAAATACCGTTGCCACTCACGCTAATGGTTAAAGGCCCTTTTAATACTTTTGAATACATCAAGTGTTCTGCATTTACTCGCATATCTGCAGAAGTAAACTTTTGGTTCACGGTATATAACAACCACAATATTACTAAAACAGTGATAGCCACGAAAACGTGGGTTTTTCTCCACCATGCAGGTTTTTGTGTATCTCGTTTCTTATCCATAATGTTTAATTTGTAATGTTATCTATAATAAAAGTTAATCTAAATATAGCGAGTATCGTGCCAAGGAAGTAAGCCCTTGATTTTATTGTTATATTATGTAGTTTTCTGATAGTATTCCCGCTAGCGGGACAATGATTTTCCCTTAGATGGGAAAATTACCTGTTTTGCTGTTAAATCAGCTTAACAACCAAGGGGGAAAAACTTTTCTGAAATGATAAGTTTTTCTTGAATTTTGGCAAGCAAATGCAATACAATCCCCGCGCTACTTAACCACAGTAGTGCATGACAAAAAAAGTACTTCAGTGGTGGCTATAGCTCAGTTGGTAGAGCCCCGGATTGTGATTCCGGTTGTCGTGGGTTCAAGTCCCATTAGCCACCCCATTCTTTCAAACATAAATACTCATTCCTTTTTAGAACGCTTTGTCTCCTTCTCTCATATTTTAATCAAACTAGCATATTAACGTCACATTCTTGTTATAACTAATACTTAATGTGGCGGTATGAACATCATAAATAATGTTTATCGGCATGATTGTCGGTTGTTACTCTGGTGTGTAAAGTCACATAGTTATCGTCGCTTTATCTTATGGATAAAATGGCTTTCGCGCAGCGGTGACGGTTATATGCAGCTTTTGATTCCTGCTATCTTCTTATATTCAGATGGGCAAGCGGGTCGTGACTTCTTCACCATTGTTTTAGCCGCTTTTACTTTTGAGCGCAGCTTATATTTTTCGATAAAAAATAGTTTAAAACGCCCTCGCCCTCCTGCTGTAATTCCTTATTTTTTAGCGATAGTAACGCCGGTAGATCAATTTAGTTTCCCCTCAGGTCATACAATGGTGTCCTTTCTTCTTGCTACTTTAGTGCTCGCTTATTTAGGAAGTGACGCTTACCCGATAATAATTTGGGCAACCGGAGTAGGAGTTTCACGAGTGATTTTGGGCGTACATTTTCCAACAGATATTTTAGCTGGTGCTAGCTTAGGCACGTTAATTGGTTACGGGGCAAGCTTGTGGTTATGAAAATTTTATACGGTATTCAAGGCACTGGAAATGGTCACATTTCTCGATCTCGTATTTTAGCAAAAGAGTTAGAAAGTTGCGGCCTTTCTGTCGATTACTTATTGTCTGGCAGAGCCAAAGAAAAGTTTTTTGATATGGAAATTTTCGGCGAATTTCAACATCGCCAAGGTTTTAGTTTTATTAGTTAAAATGGTGGTATTAATCATTTCAAAACTGCCTTAAGTAATAATGTTTTTCGCTTCATCAGCGATATCATCAATATAGATTTATCTGAATATGATCTTGTGATCACCGATTTTGAACCCGTAACTGCTTGGGCAGCAAAATTGAGAGGTGTTCCCGTTATTGGTATCGGTCACCAATATGCTTTTGGAGAAAATACACCCAAGTCAAAAGATACTTGGTTAACCCGGGGTATTATGAAATATTTTGCCCCTGCAAAATATAATATAGGGTTACACTGGCACCCTTATGACAGTTCTGTTTTACCACCAATTGTTGACGTAAAATTAACGCGCGGCATTAACAAAAAGCATATATTGGTGTATTTACCTTTTGAGAATCAAAAAGAGATCACCCTCTTATTAAAGCGCTTTCCTTCGACTCAGTTTATTCAATATTCACCCGATTTAACCAATATTCAAGAAGATAATGTTGCATTACGGCAAACCAGTCATTTAGGATTCAAGCAAGATTTAAAGCATGCCGACGGCGTAATTTGTAATTCAGGATTTGAGTTAATCAGAGAGTGTTTACATGTTGGCATTCCGATATTAACCAAAGCATTAAATGGTCAAATGGAACAACACTCTAATGCTTTAGCACTAAAACAATTAAATTACGCTGATGTCATTGATGAATTCACTTTCATCAATATTGACCATTGGTTAGCCCATAAATCTTCCGCTAATTTACCACCTTTACCTAATGTAGCAAGTACCATTGCTACTCTGATCGCTAGCAATAATTGGCAAACGCAGAACCATAAAGCATTAAATTTATGGCCTGAACAGCTAGAATACTGATATTCACTTTTCAAACGATAATTAAGCACTATTCCCCTTTATTGTTAAATAACTGCAAGTAAATTTTTTCTCAGTTGAATTTTTAAGCACCTCAATTCATACTTAATATATAATAGAAAGAATGAATTGATGTGCTTACCTATAAATGAAACATCATTAAATAATAAGCTTTAAAGTACTTTATACACCCTATTAATCCATTAAGGCCTGATCCTTTGCTTACACAATTAAAAAATCAAATAGAAAGTGAAGCGTCATATAAACCAATAGTGCTTTCACTATTTGCCTTAGTTGGTATGGCAATTTGTGCGAGCATGGGATTAATAGCGCTTTTCTCCGGCGATTTAGTTCTCACCACAACGTTATTTTTTGCGAGTTTTATCTACTTTTTAGGCTTTTATGTCTGTCAAAAGTACAACAACACTCAATTAAGCTCAGCTATCATTTTATATTCTCTCTATATATTAATGTTTTATTTAGTGTTTTCTGGTGGTGTGGCACAAACAGGACCATTATGGATTTATATTGTTGCACCAGTTTCATTATTTATTCATGGGTTCAAACGAGGTTTATTAGATATTGCCGTATTTGTTCTAATTATTGTTTCCATTATGTTTTTACCACAAGACTTAATAAATCATGCAAATTATCCAACTGAATTCAAATTAAGGTTAATATATTCGTTTTTAACAATCACTTTTCTTTCCGCTTTATATGAATTCACTCGTGATCATGCATTAAAGCAAACGCTAGAACTAAGCAAAAAATATCAATTACTTGCACACTTTGACCCTCTTACTAATTTATCAAACCGTCGTATCGCCTACGATATTTTGAAAAGAGAGCAATCACGTATTAGCAGGAATAAAGAAGTATTATCGGTACTTCTATGTGATGTGGACCACTTTAAACGTATTAATGATCAACATGGGCATAATGTTGGCGACACGGTTTTAATTGAGCTAGCAAAAATATTTACCGAGCAAGTGAGGAAACAAGATTGTGTATCTCGTTGGGGCGGTGAAGAATTTCTATTTATTCTTCCTCAAACAAGCGCAAAAAATGCCGCGATCATTGCAGAAAAAATTCGTAGTAGTGTCGAAAACCATCCGATAAATGTTCAAGACATTAAAATTGATGTGACTATCTGTATAGGTATCGCCCAATTTGAAGAATCCTCCCATATTGATGAAGTTATCAATAGTGCTGACAAATTCCTCTATTTAGCAAAAGAATCTGGGCGTAACCAAGTACAACCTAAAATTATCGAGTAATGGCTTAATTACAAAAAGTGTTAGGCTATATTTAAGCTAGTTAAGCTAGTTAAGCTATGGTTTTATTTCACTATTTCTATTCAATGCTATACTTACCCAATGCGCTCTGCATTAAACCACTCGCGGTTATTGAGCATTTATCTCTAATTCAAGCCAAATAGCTTAAGAGAATTGAATGAGTCAAAATCGTCAACTCGCAGTGGTTATGTTTACCGACATAGTTGGTTATAGCTCGCTTATGGAAAGCGACGAAGGCTCAGCTTTATATCTGTTAGAAATCAACCGCCAAATCATTCAAACTTCCCTTAAAGAATATAATGGCCATTGGACCAAAGAGATCGGCGATGGCACTTTATCCACATTTAAAAGTACCATTAACGCCTTAAATTGCGCGGTTAAAATACTAGAGCGAATTAAAGAATTTCCAAAACTTAAATTAAGAATAGCGCTACATATCGGTGATATTGTTATTGAAGAGAAAGATATTTTTGGCGATAGCGTAAATATCACTTCCCGTATTCAACACTTTGCACCGGAAAATGGTATTGCGATCACCCATCATTTTCATGCTCAACTACAAGGAAAAACGAATTTTCAATTCAAATCTATCGGCTCACCCACGTTAAAAAATATCAACACTGATATTGAAATTCTTATCTGGCAGTCCAATGAAACTGACCAATCAATCATTAAAAGAAAGCCTCAAGAGCTCCAGAAAGCGAAGAGGATCCATCAATCATCAAACCAACGGTTAACATATAAGTTACTTCCTGTACTTTTACTTGTAATTTTAGTGAGTTATATATATTGGCAAAAAAATGTAGTTATTTCTGCGCCTGTTAACTCTGAAAACACAGCCAACAAAATAGACGAAAATTCAATTGCGGTGCTTAAATTTAAACATATTGGCCTTCCCGATGAAAACCAGTACTTTAACGAAGGACTTTCTGAAGAGCTTCTTAATTTACTTGCTAGAATTAAAGAGTTAAAAGTTGCCTCTAGAACCTCAACATGGGCGCTACCCGAAAATGTTTCCTCTGAGGTTGTGCGTGAAAAGCTTGGCGTAAATTATTTAGTGGAAGGCAGTGTTCGACGTTCAAACGATACAATACGCATTACAGTGCAATTAATTAACACTAAAACAGGTTATCACCTTTGGACTGAAACTTATGATAGAGAAGCCAATGATGCCATTAGCATTCAAGATGAAATCGCACAAAATATAACTCAGTCCTTAAAGTTATTATTGTCTGCACAATCACTCAAATCCCTCACGGTAAAAAACTCAATCGACGCAACAGCTTATGATGAATACCTGCAAGCAAAAAGCTTTATGCGCCAGCCTAAGTCTTTATCCTCTCTTAGTAAGGCCATTAAACATTTTAACTTAGCATTAAAGAATCAAGAGGGTTTTGAATTAGCCTATGCAGGGCTATGTAGTAGCCAAATCGAATATTATAAACTGACCTTTATGAATGAAGACTTTGATAAAGCAGAAAAAATTTGCTTAAACATATTAGAGTCAAATAGTTACCAAAGTGAAATATATAATAGCTTAGGTAAATTATATTTAATCTCGGGCAACTATCCGGCGGCAAAATCTAATTTTGAAGCGGCATTAACACTTAATTTAAGCTCCATAGATGCACTATTAGGGCTCGCTCAGCATTCCACAAAAACGAATAATTTCCAGCGTGCAGAACAATATTTT
>JAQWHO010000174.1 GCA_029249355.1 Thalassotalea sp. | reverse complement strand
GCGGTATTCAATGATCCTGCTGATACCTTGTGGCGTAAAGTGTTCAACTCAATTAAAAATGGTGTCATTGATGTACCATTTTCTCCGCATATTATTAATCATAATAATATGATCACCGTGCGTGATGCGAAAAAGAATATCCGTATTATTAAACGCGGCAATGTTCCGATTCCGGATCGTTGTTATGCCTATGAAAAAAGCCAATGTAATTTAACGAAAGACACCACCAGCATTGTTAACGACATTATTCATGACATAGGAATTATGCAATGAGTAGAATAAAAAATAGCACCCAAGATAAACTATTAATTGATGTGGGTAGTACTTATTTTAAATTAAGTACCAAAAACAGTATTGAGCAGCATTTTCGTGATTTTAATAAATCAATTATCGACGATTTAACCCATAAATGTGGTCAATCAATTGAACGATTTGATAAAAAAGATATTCATATTTGTTCATCGGCAAATGGGGGATTAAGCACACTTATTATCGGGGTAACACAATCATTTTCTTTAAAGTACGCGACTAATATTGCCTTTAATTCAGGCATTAATATTATCGATACAATACTTTTTCAAAATATTGAAGAATACTCAATTCCAAGTGATTTAATTGATGTGGTGATAATTACTGGTGGTATTAATTCGAATGCAGATAATTTTTCTGATGATTTATACCGCTATTTAGAAAAGCTCAATTATTCAAATATTGTTTTTGTTGGTAGTGAGCTTGACGCGCCGATCATTAAAGAAAATATCGACAATGTGGTTGTCTTACCTAATATTATTGATGACCGATTACATATTGTTGAAGACTCACTAAAAAATTATCTAACCAATCTTTATCAGCAAGATATTGAAGGCAAAGAAGATATTAAAGGCTTGTATAGCATTACCGACAACCAGATATTTTCAACACCTTATGTAGTTAATAAAACATTACCTTTTATTGATTCAAAATATTCAGTGGTCAATCCATTTGTATTACTTGATATAGGTGGCGCAACGACTGATATTCATTACTCAAAAGACTTAGTCGATGACAACATTGTCACAGAAAATGAATATGACCGATTAGTTTTCAAGAAATTAGGCGTTTATAAATCGAAACAATCATTGATTTTTGCCGCTAAAAATAATGAATTTGTTTACGAATTATTAATGCATTTAAAAGTGACTGAAAATATCTTTGAAGAGCAAAGTGAAAAAGCTACTAAAATATTGATGCAGTTAGCTATATTTCTTGTTTTATGTAAAATTTCTCATTATAAAAAAGCTTACGTTAATCTAAAATTATTATCAGTGAATTCATTTGTGTTAACCGGTGGTATCACGAAAGTGTTAACCGTAGAAGAAATTGAAAACATCATTACCTTCTTTTATAAGAAAATTTTGAATTCAGACCATAATCCAGCGACGGTACTAGATAGTAATTATGATATCTGGACACTTTCAGCAGAAGGGAACGCAGAAGGAAAAGTAGCATGTCAATAAACTGTATAAGAACGCTTCTTGAAAATGCGGTAAGCACTCATAGTGATAAAACCGCGCTTGTTTATAATGAAAAAACGATGACTTACGGTGAGTTATTCGCCAAAGTGAATCAAGTCGCTTTTTATCTAAAAGAACTCGATTTACCGAAAGATTCGCGTATTGGTATTTACTCAAGTAAAAGCATCGAGCAAGTGATTGCGATTCTCGCCATTATGTCGACTGATTATATTTTAGTACCGCTAACCAAGTTATTAAAGCCAGAACAAGTTGAATATATTATTAATGATTGCGGTATTAAGTGCATTATTACTGATAAGCAACAACTTGAAAATATTGAAGAAATAAACTATTCAGGTAAAGTGATTTCTTATCAAACTACCGATAATGATATGGCATCGTTTGAAGAAATTTTCAAATATTATAATAAGCCTTATCAATGCAATATTAACAGCTATAGCAGCGCCGTGATCACCTACTCATTTGGTATGTCAGGTCGGCCAAAAGGCATTGTTATTTCACATCGTAACTTAATTGATTCAGCGCGAGTGGTTTCACAGTACCTTTCTTTAGAGCAAGACGATGTTATTTCAGGGACGTTAATATTCAACTTAGATTACGGGCTGAACCAAATATTTTGTACGCTTTATAAAAAAGCGACGCTGGCATTACATTTGTTTATTTTGCCAGAAGATTTTTTTAATCATGTTATTAACGACAAAGTTACCGTAATGCCGTTGATGCCAGTTAATATTTCGCAAATGTTTGAAGATTCAGGACAACGAACACCGAGTGCTGAGTTATTTTCTCATGTCAAAACCATTACTTCTTCAGGCGGTAATGTCACCGAGAAAATGATCAATGATTGTAAGAATACTTTCTCAGCCGCTAAATTTTATTCAATGCATGGTTTAACCGAAGCGTTTCGCTCAACGTATTTAGATCCTTCGCAAGTGAAAATTCGTCCAGACTCAATCGGTAAACCTATTGCTGATGTTGAACTTTATGTCATAAATGAAGATGGCAAAGAATGTGCGGTACGTGAAGTGGGCGAAATGATTCATCGCGGTGGATACATTTATAAAGGGTTTTGGAATGCGCCAGAGCAAAATGCTTTACGCTTCAAATCAGTTGATATTTTGAAAGATGTTATTGATCTTGAAGGTCAATTAACCGATGAAATTGTAGTAGCAACAGGTGATTATGTTTATAAAGACGAAGAAGGATACTTCTATTTTGTTTCTCGTCATGATGACATGATAAAAACGCGTGGGTTCAGAGTATCGCCTTACGAAGTAGAATCAGTTGTTGCTAAAAACATTCCAAGCATTAACCAGTGTGCTGTATTTGGTATTGAAAATGAGCTTATCGAAGAAGAGATTATTATGGTCTATTCGGCGGCAAATGAAATATCAGAGCAAGAAATTCTATTTGAATTGAAAAATCACCTTGCTTCTTACATGATCCCAAGCAGAGTTATTTATAAAAAATCATTACCGTTGGTACAAACCGATAAAAACAAAATAGACAAAGACGAACTAAAACTTGAGCTTTTAAGCGTTTAAACGTTAACCTATTTTTTCAAATTATGATTATATTTTTAGGTACTAAAACCTAGAAATATAATCAATTTTCTAATAGCCCATCAAAACATTCAGTTTTATTATGAAGTTCCCTCCTTATTCGTTATAAAAATTTATTTCACAAAACCCATGTAACTAGTTGTTTTATCTTAATTATATGTATGTGTAAGCGTTTACATAAACGATATGTATAAAGTTGAACGTTCAAACTCCCTTAAATTACCTTCCTTGAACGACACTATAAAGATAACGCTTTAACGTGGATGATGAAAATAAAAAAATATAAGCAGACGGAAAACGTCGCATTTAATATTAGGGGAGTTCGCATCATGAGAAACCTTTCTCAACGACAAAATTCAAAAGAAAAAAATAAACAAAGCTTATTCAAATATTCGTTAATTGCTTCGGCAATTATCGGCTTTTCGTCGTCAGCAGTTTATGCTGAAGAAGAGAAAAAGGCAGACGATATTGAGGTTATAGAAGTTAAAGGCCAGCGTGGTAATTTAATTTCTGCTCAAAATATGAAAATGGAAGCTGATACTGTATTAGATGCAATATCAGCAGAAGATATGGGTTCAATGCCTGACCGAAGTGTACTTGAAGCTATTTCTCGTATGCCGGGTGTCGCAATAGAGCGATTTGCTGCGGCAGATGATCCTGACCACTTTGGCGTTGAAGGTGGTGGTGTTGTAGTACGTGGACTAACACATGTACGAAGTGAGTTTAATAGTAGAGATACCTTTTCTGCTGATTCAGGTCGTGGTTTAAGTTTTGAAGATGTATCGCCTGAGCTAATGGGTTCGGTAGAAATCTATAAAAACCAAACTGCTGATATGATTGAAGGCGGTATTGCTGGAACAGTAAACCTTAATACGCGTAAAGCATTTGATGCAGACGGTAGGGTTTTTGCGTTTAGCGTCGATGGAACTTATACCGACTTGCGTGAAGAGTCATCGCCAACTTTTTCTGGATTATATAGTGATATTTGGGAAATAGATTCAGGCCGATTAGGCTTTTTAGTAAATTATTCTAATTCTGAAATTAAAGTTGAATCGAATGGTGTTCAAGTAGGTTTGTATGAAATGCAGAACTGGGACAATTCTAAATATGTTCCTCGTTCAACACGTTTAAGCAAAAAGCTTGATGATCGTGAACGTGAAGGTTTTGCAACGTCTTTACAGTGGGAGAATACTGATAAAACTATTTTACTAACAGGTGAATATATACGTTCTGAAGCTGGCCTTTCATGGGGCGAGAGCGTTATGGAAATGGATGACGGTGATTCACATTCGAATATGCTCCCTGTCGCCGGAACTCAGTTTGAATTTGATGAAAATGGCTTTTTTGAAAGTGGCGTTATTACCTCTGAAGCTGGCTGGCGTGGCGATGGTTCACCACAACGTTATGGTATGCAGCATAATATGCAAACTCGTACTAGAGCGGAAGAGTCAATTGTAAATGACTATAGTTTTAATGCTAAATATACACCTAATGATACGTGGTCATTTAATTTTGATGTTCAATATATTGATTCAACTATGGAAATTGAAGATGTATCTGTAATGGGTGCAACTCGTGCCGTTGTAGGTATGGATCTTAGTGGTAGTG
>JAQWHO010000173.1 GCA_029249355.1 Thalassotalea sp. | reverse complement strand
TCTTTCTCTAACTCTTTTAATAAAGCTTTAAAACGTTTTTCAAAATCACCACGATACTTAGTCCCTGCAAGCAAAGCGCCCATATCTAAAGAATATATTGTGGCTCCTTGCAAAAACTCAGGCACTTTTTCCGAAATAATTAAATTAGCTAAACCTTCAGCAATGGCTGTTTTACCAACGCCAGCTTCGCCCACATATAAAGGATTGTTTTTACGACGACGACCAAGCACTTGTAACGTTCTTTCTAGTTCACTTTCTCGACCAATAAGCGGATCAATATTGCCGTTTCTAGCTTCATCATTTAAATTTGTCGCAAAGTTTTCTATTGTGCGAGGCTCTTCATCCGTTTGTTGAGTGGTGTTTTCAGCTGATTGTTGAGCATCATTTAATTCAACTTTTGCAATACCATGTGAAATATAGTTCACAATATCTAAACGACTGATATCGGATTTCTTTAAAAAATATGCCGCTTGAGATTCTTGTTCACTGAAAATTGCCACAAGAACATTTGAACCATTAACTTCACTTTTACCGGATGATTGAACATGAAAAACAGCCCGTTGAAGTACACGCTGAAAACCTAAAGTCGGTTGGGTTTCTCGTTCTTCTTCTCCCTCGGGTATTACCGGTGTTGTTTCACCAATAAAGTCGAGTAACTCTTTTCGTAGCTTTTTCATATCAGCACCACAAGCTTGTAGTGCATCAATTGAAGCCGGATTATCTAATAAAGCCAATAAAAGATGCTCAACTGTCATAAATTCATGACGTGACTCTTTTGCTTGGCGGAAGGCCAAATTAAGGGAAATTTCTAAATCTTTATTTAACATAGGCTACTCCATCTTAAAACCTAGTAACATTACGCTTTCTCCATCATGCACTTCAATGGGTGCTGATTTTCTAGGGCATAATTGCACACTTGATTCACTTTCATCTCTGCAACTTCTGCAGTATATGTGCCACAACGGCCCTTACCTTTATAATGAATATCTAGCATCACATCGGTTGCTTTTTCTTCATTCATATTAAAGAACTTACGTAAAACATCTATGACAAAATCCATGGGTGTATAATCATCATTTAATAAAACAACATTATACATTGGCGGTTTTTGATACTGTTTAACAACTTCTTTTTCGAGGAGTTCTTCATCCTCAATTGATGGTTTCCAATTACTCATATTTCTATATTAGTCTGTCGTAGCATTTTTTGCTGCATCATTTTTGATAAAACAAGATAAAATTCTGTTAAATAAATGTGAATTTCACTTGACTATTTAAATATATTATCTACGATTTAGGCAGTGGCGATTTATTAGTCACTTTATATAGGTAGATAATGCTTTTGGGGAAGCATACCTAATTACCGATGATTTTAGAAGGAAGTTGAAGTATGGCTCACGGTACAGTTAAATGGTTTAATAATGCTAAAGGTTTTGGTTTTATTCGTCCAGAGGATGGTGGTGAAGATATTTTTGCACATTACTCTACTATTCAAATGGAAGGCTATCGTACATTAAAAGCTGGTCAGGACGTAAATTACGAATTAAATGCTGGTCCAAAAGGACATCATGCAGCGAGTATTACGCCCGATGAAATAGAAGAATCTAACGAATAATACTTCATTTGAAGTAATAAAAAAAACACAGCTTTTGCTGTGTTTTTTATTTTAAAAACAATTATTTTTAAACATTACATATTTTCGATAATACATTCACCGAATTGAGAACAAGTAACGAGAGTTGCACCTTCCATCAGTCGTTCAAAATCATAAGTAACTGTTTTAGCGTTAATAGCACCAGACATACCTTTTAATAATAAATCGGCGGCCTCTACCCACCCCATATGTCTTAGCATCATTTCTGCAGATAATATAACTGAACTTGGATTTACCTTATTTAGTCCAGCATATTTTGGGGCAGTACCATGAGTTGCTTCAAATATTGCAATTTCTTCACCGATATTTGCCCCTGGAGCAATGCCTATGCCGCCCACTTGTGCCGATAAAGCATCAGATAAATAATCACCATTTAAATTTAGCGTCGCAATTACATCGTATTCAGCAGGACGAAGCAAAGTTTGTTGTAGCATAGAGTCCGCTATAACATCTTTGATAATAATCTCTTTACCTGTTTTAGGATTTTCAATTTTATACCAAGGACCGCCATTCAATAATTGTGCTGAAAATTCTTCTTTCGCTAATTCGTAACCCCATTCTTTAAAAGCGCCTTCGGTGTATTTCATAATATTACCTTTATGAACTAAGGTTACCGAAGTACGGTCATGATCAATGGCATATTGGATTGCTTTTCTCACTAAACGCTGAGACCCTTCTTTGGAAACGGGTTTGATGCCTATTCCACAACTTTCTGTAAAACGGATATTATTCACTCCCATTTCACTTTCCAAAAATGAAATAAGCTTTTTAGCTTGATCTGTTCCCGCTTGATACTCAATACCTGAATAAATATCTTCAGAGTTTTCTCGAAAGATCACCATATTCACTTCAGAAGGCTTTTTAACGGGGCTAGGAACACCTGTAAACCATTGCACAGGACGCTGACAAACATACAAATCTAACACTTGTCGTAAAGCTACATTTAACGAACGCATTCCACCACCAACAGGAGTCGTTAATGGGCCTTTGATGCCTACTTTATATTTTTTGAATATCTCAAGGGTCTCATCTGGAAGCCATGTTTCACTATCATATATTTGCGTCGCCTTTTCGCCAGCATAAACTTCCAACCAATGTATTGAACGATCACCGCCATATGCTTTTTCAACAGCAGCATTTACCACTTGTAGCATCGCTGGTGTCACATCAACACCAATTCCATCACCTTCAATAAATGGAATAATTGGGTTGTTAGGAACACTTAATAAGCCATCTTTTATTGTGATCGCTTCACCGCTTTCTGGGGTTTTAACATTAGTGTACATAGGTATTTCCTCATAGCTGATGCAAAAGTTAGTTTCAGGCTTTGACTATTATTTTTTGCCTTAACGTTAACCTAATGGATTATGAGTAATTACACTAATACTGATATTGTGATACCGAACATAACTCTCGTGAATATTCAAACGACCGTTTGAATGTATAAGTTAATAATCATTCAAACTAACAGACTGTTTTCAATACCTTGCACAATAATAAGGTGGGATTTGTTGATGATATGGAAAAATAAAAATAAGAAGATATCAACTACAGTAAAGTATCTTTCTTACTCACAGGCTCTTGCAGTTTCAATTTTGGTACTAAATTCAAATAAATTAGCTTGATCAGCAATTGATGATATCGTATTTACAATACTATTATTTTCTCTGATTGTTCATTTATTGCTGAGGTAACTTTTGCAGCACTTTAGACATCACTAGCTAGTTTAGGGGTAGACATTAATAGGACATTTAATCATGATAAATCAATGAAAAAATTAGAATGTGTAAAATATTTTAAAGGTAATAGAATTTATCAGAAAGATTAAGAAAATTTAGAAATGGTACCCGGAGACGGACTTGAACCGTCACACTCTATGAGCGAGGGATTTTAAATCCCTTGTGTCTACCAATTCCACCACCCGGGCATCGGATAATACATTTTTTATAGTAGAGATTGGTTCCCTACTCTTTAGTTTTACCTAAAGCCTTTTCGCACTTCCATATATTATTAGATATATGGAGGCGGGTCCCGGAGTCGAACCGAGGTCCACGGATTTGCAATCCGC
>JAQWHO010000172.1 GCA_029249355.1 Thalassotalea sp. | reverse complement strand
CTCGCGATGTTGTTATTCGTTTAGCGCAGCGTGAAGATGTTAAAGCTGAAATGTTGGGCAATCAAATTCTCTCTATCCTTAAAGAAGGTACTGGGCAAGAGTTAATCATGCGTCGTATTGAATTTGTTGGTGCCAGCGTTGGCGATGAATTAACTGAGCAGGGTGGCTTAGCAATGTTAACGGCACTAATTTGTATCTTAGTGTATGTTGCTTTTCGCTTTGAATGGCGATTTGCGCTAGGCTCAGTATTCGCCTTATTTCACGATGTTTTATTGACGCTAGGTTTATTCTCTGTGTTAGGTTTAGAGTTTGATTTAACGGTTTTAGCGGCTATTTTAGCGGTTATCGGTTATTCATTAAACGATACGATTGTAGTTTCAGATAGAATTCGTGAGAACTTTAGAAAGATTCGTGAGGGTGGCCCTGAAGAGATTATAAATATTTCTTTAACACAAACCTTAAGTCGTACTTTTATCACTTCAATTACTACCTTATTAGTATTGGTTGCTTTGTTTTATCAAGGTGGCGCGCTAATTCATGGTTTTGCTACTGCATTGCTTTTCGGTGTGTTTGTAGGTACTTATTCTTCGATATATGTCGCCAGTGCGGTTGCCCTTGCCTTAGGTATATCTAAAGAAGATTTAATCCCAGAAGTGATTGAAAAAGAAGGTGCCGATCAAGACATGATGATGCCTTAGCATCGTTATTCTCACCCTTTACGAAAAAAGCCAATTATCTAAGCCAATTACTGAATGTAATTGGCTTTTTTTATGAATGTTTTTTATGGTTTAAGGTGGTTATTAGGGGGACTAGTAACGGAACCATTAACGAAGAATTTTAGTTTAAGTGGCAATATCCCGAATCACTTTATTCAGGTTGATTTGATAATCACTCGCTTGTATTGAGTTAACAATAACGAACTCTTCTTCAGTCAGATCGTGATCGGTAGGTTTTGTATAACTATTTAGCTTAAGGCTATATATTACTTTTATTTTTGGTTTAAGTGGTTCAATTCTATTGCCTTCGATGACGACGGCAATTTTATTATTAGATAGTTCAACTAATGAACCTACCGGATGTATACCTAGATATTTAATGAATTTCTGCACAATATCTGGGTCAAATTTATTTTTTTCATTGAGTAAATGACGGAAAACTGCTTGAGGTAACATACCCTTTTTATATGGTTTGTCCCCAGTCATGGCATCATACACATCAACGACAGCGGTAATGCGAGAAAGCTTCGAGATTTTATCACCAGCTATGCCGCGTGGATAACCAGAGCCATCAAGTCTTTCATGATGATTCACTAACATGTCGATAAGAATCGGGCTTGTAAATCCCTCTCTTTTAGAGAGTTCGACTCCCCAGAAAACATGTTTTTTTACAACCGACATTTCATTTTTAGTTAATTTTTCTTGTTTTTCTAATATGGCTCTTGAAACTTTTGCAGTGCCTATATCATGTAATAAAGCACCTAAAGTAAGCTCTTGAACGGTACCTTTTTTAAAACCTAAATATAATGAAAATCCACATATAAGTACCGCACAATTAATGGCATGTTCCCATTGATAATTAGACTTTTGGCGAATGCGAGTCAAAATTGTCATCGCATGCTCATTTCTGGTAATTGAATTAGTTATTTCGCCAGCAAGCTCAGCCATAGCTTCTATTGATAGTGGCTTTGCTGTTGATGCATTTAACAAAAGCTCTTTAACTTTTTCGGTAGATTGATCATAAATATCGCATGATCGAGAGAATTCTTTTTCTAGGGTTGTCTCATCGACATCGTCTGAATCAGTAGATGGCAATTCTGATTGGTCACAATCTATGACTACGCGAGCAACACCTTGCTTCTTTAAAAGCTCGATAGTGCGTTGTGAATTAACTACACCTTGGTTTTTTACTTTATGATCACTATCTTTGAGGAAAATGTCTTTAACAAACATTCCAACTTTAAGTTCATCAATTGTTAAGTCTTTAAGCATATTTTGAAGTATAGCCTTCTTATTATTTTTATTATAACGGCAATAAATTTAATTTCTTTAAGCGCTTAACTTTACCTTATTTTTTCTGCATTGCGTAGTTTTATAGGATTCGAAGCGTAATCAATAACTAAAAAAGCAGTGCAAATTTAATTTTCTTATTGCTAGTATGATAATAATATTTTATAAGCTTTTTGGATTTTTATGCGAAACCCTTCGTTTGCTTTCTTATTTTTCTTGATTAGTTTTACTCCTTTAACATCTCTCGCTAAAGAAAGAAATGCCGTTGATACAATACTTTCCATGCAAGAGCGTGCGAGCTTTATAAATCAAAATACGCAAAAAAGAGTTGAACAATTATTACCTCGTTTAATGAAGGAATCGGATATTGATATGTGGTTGATGGTCAGCCGCGAATACAATGAAGACCCTATTTTAAAAACGTTTTTGCCCGCAGAATGGTTATCAGCACGTCGCACAACGATGTTTGTCTTTGCAAAAAATGAAGATAACACGGTAAGTGCCTATGCAATTGCACCATATAAAGTGGGTAATATATTTCAAAAGGCGTGGGATAAAAATAAGCATCCAGATCAATGGCACGCATTATTGGCATTAATAGAACAGCATGATCCAAAAACCATTGGCATTAATCAATCTAAATATTGGGCGCATGCTGACGGGTTAGTTGCCACTGAAAAAGAAAAACTGCTGGCTAGTTTACCGATGAAATATCAATCGAGAGTCATTTCAGCTCAAGCCCTTGGTGTTGCATGGTTAGAAGAGCGAATACCTGATGAAATGCAGGCTTATGAAAATATGGTCGCAATGGCGCATGAAATTATCGAACAAGGTTTTTCAAATGAAGTGATAAAAGTCGGTAAAACAACGACAAATGATTTAGTTTGGTGGTTTAGAGAGCGAGTAAGGGCCTTGAAGCTGCAAACATGGTTTCATCCTAGTGTTAGTATTCAACGTAAAGATAATAAAATATTCGACCATGTTGATAGCTTCACCAACGGCTATCAAGAAAATACTATTATGCCGGGCGATTTACTGCATGTAGATTTTGGCATTAGCTATTTGCGCTTAAATACTGATACCCAACAGCATGCCTATGTTTTAGC
>JAQWHO010000171.1 GCA_029249355.1 Thalassotalea sp. | reverse complement strand
ATAGACTAGAGCCGTTGGCTCGAAAAGTCGCTGAGAAGTATATAGGCGAAATGCTAGAACCAATTTGTGCTGCTGAAGAAATAGAGAATTTCATTCTCACTTCTTTTGATGGCATTACAGTAAACCGCAAAAAAGTATGTGAGCTTAAATGCCCTCATCCTTCAACTTTTGCAGATGTCCTTAATGAAGGTGAAGAAGCTAAAGCTTATAAGTTGTACTGGGTTCAGTGTCAGCAACAGCTTTTAGTCTCCAAAGCCGACAAAGCCTATTTGATCTTTTTTATGAAAGGCAAAGAAGGCAATAAGGATAGAATTATTCCGTTTGAAATACTGCCTGATGAAGCTTTTCATCAAGAGGTATTAATTCCAAAACTTAAATGGTTTTGGGAATGTATCACAACGGATACTCCACCTGAACGTGACCCAAGACGAGATCCTTGTGAAGTAGATGGTAAAACGTGGCTAGAACTAGCAACGGAATACCAACCTATTAAACAGGAAATAAAAAATCTCAAAGCAGATTTAAAAGCACTTGAAGAACAAGTTAAACCTTATGAAGCTAAATTTATTGAGCTGATGGGGGATAATTTCAAAGCGGATGAATCTGGTATTAAGGTAACTCGTTCTGATAGAAAGCAGGGTGTCGACAACGAATTGTTAGTTGATGAACTACTTAAAATCTTGAAGAAACGTGGTGTCAATATCAGCAAAGAAGCTCTCAAAAGAAAGCACTGTAAAGGAGAAGCTAAACCTTCTTACCGATTTACTGTGTCAGGCAACGTTGAGTTGCCAGCCTTAAACGATGAGCAAGAAGATCAGCAAACAGATAATGTAGGCTGGTTCTAATCAAACGGATTTCACTCTGAAATTCACAAATAGCGGAATTAATCAACCGCAAAATCCAACACTTCAACAGTCGCTTTACGGCGATAAGGAAAAATCATGTTTGCAGTAAATAAAACTAAGGTTTCTGTAGAAACTGAATTCAACCTGCCTGTCAAAGGCAAAACAACAACTGGCTTAGAGTTTGACTTTCACCCTGCGGTTCCAAAGAAAGACAATAATTATGTCTTTCAACCTAGCCTTATCCGACCGCTATTATCATTTATGGAATTTCCTGGTGATGATGCGTTTTGGGTTTGGGGGCTATACGGTACAGGTAAAACATCTATTGTTAAGCAAACCTGCGCTCGATTGTTTTGGCCTTGTTATTCAATTAACGGGAGCGAAACACTTGAAATGGAAGATCTATTATATCGCACCGCCATATTACCGGATGGTACGACAAAGATTGAGCTTAACGCTCTTTCTAGAGCTTTTGTTGAGGGTGCGGTCTTTCTCTTTAATGAGATAGACCTATGTGATCCAAGCCGCTTAGCTGCACTGAATGAGATACTTGCTGGTGATACATTAGTATTACCTGGTATCGATGAAGTATTAACTAAGCATGAAAACTTTCGTTTTATAGCTACTGCGAATACCAATGGCTCATTTGATGATGACAAAGGTATCGACTTTGCAGGAACTAGCACGATGAATGTGGCCTTTATGGACAGGTTTATTGTTGCTAAGGCAGAGTTTATGGACGCTAAAACAGAGGCTAAACTATTAAACGAGTTTGCCAATGAAGTTTTCTACAAAATTTACGGTAAGCAAGATAAAACATTCATGAAGCGCTTTACACCATACATAGAGATGATGATAAAAGTTGCGAATGAAAGCCGTAAAAGCGCGATGAATAATTCAGGTTTTGATAGACCAATTTCATTGCGTGGTTTGAAAAGATGGGTTGTTAAATCAATTCAATATAAGGATGCTCCAAACCCTATAAAAGTGTCTGTAGGTGAAGCCATTACCAATGGTTACCCTAAGTCACTAAGAGATAGCGTTATTCGTTTTTGTAGCGATATATTTGGAGAAGACTTTTCAGACTTATACACCTAGAAAATAACCTAATCAGTTACTTTTCATAATCTATTTCACGGATTCCTCCGTGAAATAGCATTCAATCATTCAACTCCCAATTAATCATTGGGTAAGGAAAAACTATGCTTACTTTTAACACTCGTTGGGAGAAGCTTGACCTGATTCACGATATGTTTAGTACACCATCCGTATCGAGAATTGCAAATCGCGTCGTTGTTAATCGCTACGATGCAATTGGACAAACCTTTGTGTTGGTCTTAAAGAGAGATAACACGACTGTAGTACTACCTGTTCAAGTGGGTGTTCCTACTAGTACGTTGCCTCTTGATGAAAGAGCTTATTTCTTATTAAGAAATAAAAAGCATGGTATTACTTTTGCTGAAATTAGCATGGAAATGGCGCAAGAATATATCGCTAAACAACCAGAGCTAGATGAAGCTGATATCGCTGCTTCGGTAGAAAAGGTATTGAACAACTCGTTTATGAGTGACGCTTTACCAAGTATCAACCGACGCGATCCTGATAACTGGATGTACTTTATGCAAGTATTCCGTAATCAAGGTAATGATGTCATGGGATTTTATATGGCATTAGCCATCACTAAGTTCCAAGGTTATATAAACGCTCAATCTAAAGCTGTGTAATCAGCAGCTTTCAAATCGATATCACGGATTTCACCGTGAAATCACCATCCAAACCATTTAACAACTGCTTAATAGGCGGTAAGGAAAATACTATGTCTATAATCAAAGGCATGACCATGTGTTATTTAAATATTAGCAATACAACTGGTCGTAAAAAATTGTTACCTGACGATGTAAAAATCCCTTCAGGTTACAACATCAAAGAGTTAACCCGTTTAGGTACAAAGACTGTATTCGATCAAAAGGCATTACGTCCTTTTGAGAATGTTAGAAAACAATCTTATGCCTTTTTAGATCAGATAGGGGTTCGCCACCAAAATGGTTGGTTGATCCCTGATTCTCGATTAACCGAGGTTGATAATAAAATGGAAAGCTTTGCTGCCCAATTTAATTCAAATAAAGTAGATCTCATCACTAACTATGAAGCCACTAAGGATGCTTGGTTAGCTGAAGTAGAAGCACTTAACGCAGAGTTAAAAACCATCATTGAAGAGAATCTTATTTCAAGAGACTATTTAATGGGGCAAATCCAATTTGGGTTTACTCGCGAAGAAGAAGAGGTACAGCATGTTGTTTCTAATTTAGTTAAAGAAACCGCACACGCAGCTAAGACATCGATTGATCGTCTAATTGCGAAAGGCGCTAAGACTAAACTTGATAGACGTTCTTTAACGAATGTTATTCAAATAAGAGACAAGCTTGATTCGATGGTGTTTTTAAATCCATCAATTGAGGCCACTGTAGATAGAATTAACAGGTTTTTATCAGCCATCCCTAAAAATGGCCCATTAGGAATCTCGCACTATCAAGACCTCATTATAGAACTAACGTTTTTATCAGATCCGGCTAATTACCGCATTCTTCAATCTCAAAATACTATTGAAATTGAAGAGGGTGTAGCGGATATTGCGCAAGCAGATGATGAAATACAACGGGCAATAAAAAACGCTGAACCCATAGAAGAGGGTGACGTATCAATTGATGATATTGACCCAAGCATTCTAGACGGTGAAGAAGATGAACAACTTTTAGATGACGCTGACTCAGAAGGTGAAGATATTGATAAGTCAATATTGGAAGATGAAGATAAAGCTTACTCTGGAGGTTGGTTCTAAAAATAAAGTTGATGCTAACCCCTTAAGGGGTTAGCATTGCTTATATTACATGTTCGGAATTAGTTAACTTAGATAAACATATTGTCAGTATGTTTATCTAAGTTAGCTGCATGTCAGCAAACTAAGTTGGTCATGAGCCTTTAATACCAACCTCGCGGCTCAAATTCAAAATAGTGATC
>JAQWHO010000170.1 GCA_029249355.1 Thalassotalea sp. | reverse complement strand
ACAATCAGTGGTTGAAAGATATTTCGACATGCTTTATTCAACAGTTACACCATGATAAAACTCGGGTGAAAAAATTAAGATCTATTACATGGGGTGAGAGGGTTGTCGATAAAGAACACAGTGATGTTATTGGTAATTTTCAACATCATTTAGGCTGTGAAAATGACATTGTTTTTTTCAACGATAATGAATTTCATCCTGATGCTTTTGCTGCACTTTCTGGCACTATTGTCGCAGGTGGTGTGCTTATTTGGTGTTGTTCACCTGAAAGTATACTAGATGAAAATAATCTGTTTATTAAACGCATATGGGTAAAAGCTCAGCAGGATAATAATAGTTTTATTTTATCTCAAGATAATGACGGTTTACCTGACATTAACCAACAAAAAAAGCAAATAAGCGTTGATTCAAAAGTGATCAATAAAACGGCATTTAGCGCTGTTGATCAGGGGTGTATAACCTACGAACAACAATGTGCTGTAGAGGCAATTGAAAAAGTTGTTTTAGGGCATAGAAAAAGACCTTTAGTATTAACAGCTGACAGAGGGCGAGGGAAGTCGTCTGCTTTAGCAATTTCCGTTGCAAATAGGCTCCTGTCTGAAGCAACGAATGAGCCGCAAAAAATTATCGTCACCGCGCCGCATATTGATGCTCTGGCTATTTTCTTTCGACAATTACAACATTCATGCCCTGATGGGGAACACCGAAAAAACATATTTACCTTTAAAGGTCATCGGGTTGAATTTATTGCCGTTGATGTTTTAATTAAAGAGAAACCTACGGCTCATTTATTATTAGTGGATGAAGCGGCAGCTATTCCTGTATATATTTTATCGCAGCTCGTTGATGATTATCATCGTATCGTTTTTTCTTCAACACAACATGGTTACGAAGGTGCGGGCCGAGGTTTTGCGGTCAAATTTAAGCAGGTTTTAATTAAAAAAACGCCTCATTATAATCAATATCATATTCATCAGCCTATCCGTTGGGCGGAACATGATCCTTTAGAAAAATTTGTTTTTGATGCCTTTTTATTAAACGCATCGCTAATAAATAGCACTCAAGAGAATAATGTTTCGCATCAGGTTGATGCTAAAAAAACCATCAATTTAGGTAATCCTGTTGTTAGATTGATTGAACAGCAACAATTGTTTGAAGATGAATACTTACTTCAACAAGTTTTTTCTGTATTAGTTACCGCCCATTACCAAACGTCCCCAAGTGATTTAAAACAGTTATTGAATAACAATGCTAATCGTTTATTTGTTGTTGAAATAAGTAATCCATTAGGTAATCAATCCGAGAGTCAAATTGTAGCTGTTGCCCTGACATTAAAAGAAGGCAATGCTGAAAAAGAGTGTATTAATGAAGTTGCACAAGCTAAACGTCGATTGAAAAACCAGTTTTTACCTCAGTCATTATTTTTACATAACCATTGTTTAACAGCGTTTGATTATCGATATTTACGTATTATGAGAATTGCTGTGTTACCTAATTTTCAACATCATGGACTTGGCTTAAGATTATTGGCCGAAATCAAGCAATATGCTCAGCACAATTATATTGACATGTTAGGGACTAGCTTTGGTGCGAATGATTCATTATTAAGTTTTTGGCAAAAGGCGGGTTATCGTATTGTACGATTAGGATTCTCGTTAGATAAAGCGAGTGGCGAACATTCAACCATGTATCTGCAACCGTTATCAAAGCCAGCTGTTGAGTTAGTGAATGATTTACAGGCGCAATTTTATCGCAGCTTTTTTTACCTTTTATCCGAGCAATATCAGCAATTATCGGTAACGGTTGTTACACGAATTATAAATCAATGGCCGAAAGAAAAGTTACCGGAATTAACCCCTTTTGATAAGCAAGTTGTTGCCGATTTTATTCAAAGAAAAAGCCTTTTCGATACTTGTGTTTATAGTTTGCATATTCAATTAATTCATCATTTAGCAGATAGTTTGGCTACATATCATCAAAGTGCTGAGGCAGAATTAAGCGTTAACGATATGCTCATTAAGCGAATCTTACAAAAGCATAATAGTGCCTCTGTTTGCCATGCGTATAAGCTTACGGGGAAAAAGCAGCTGAATAATGCGATGATCGACGGCTTTAAAGCAATAACTGCTAAGTTGAGCAAAACCTAAGCCTAAAAAAATGAGCTTACAGAGCCTAGTGTACGTTAAAAATAATATTAGCGACTTCGCCATGCCCAAAACTTTTTCATTGAGCAATATCGACATAAGGCTAAGCGATTAAATTTAATATCATCGTCATTGATTATTCTTTCTATATAAAAATTAATCACTTTTGCTAAACCGTTACTGGGATGATCGTGATATGTATTGATCAAAATAGTCAGCCAATTTTCCATATATTCTGTTTTATGAACCTTTTGACCAACCGCTTTAGTTATTGATAATTACATTTTTTTATCCTTAACAATTAATACGTTATATTCGCGCTGTTATCTAATAATGTTTGCCAAATCACTTTTTTGGCGACTTTATTAAGACAACGACATTCATCACCATGAATAATACCCAATGAAATTAGCTTCTCTAAAACATTTTTAGGTAAAGCGACTTGCGCTAGATTTTGATCAATACTTGTGTGATTAATAAACATTACTTGCCCTCATTCCTTTTTAATATTTCTGGTGAGTAATTAGGTTAAGTGATAAAGCCCCTTAATGCAAATGATAATTATTTCTATTTAAGGTTGGTAAGATAGATTTATTCACAGTTTTTTACAAAACCTGCTCAAATAATAATGAAACTTAGTACTAATTTATCGATATGCGGGTTACCCTTTCTCTAATTTTTTTAAGTATGACAAGGAGTGAACTTTGACAACATCGGTAATTGAAGTAAAAGGATTAACCAAAGTTTACAATGAAGTAAATGCAGTTGATGGCATTGATTTTTCGATAAAAAAAGGTCAGTGTTTTGGTTTGTTAGGTCCTAACGGCGCAGGAAAAACTACCACCATTGAAATTATGGAAGGTATTATCAAGCCATCTTCTGGGGTTGTTGAGTATTATGGAAAACCTGCTCACGAAGATATTTCTCAACAAATTGGTATTCAATTTCAGAACACCGCTTTACAAGACTTTTTAACGGTAAAAGAAACCCTAGATTTATTCACCGCTTTTTATAAGCATACTTTGTCGCATGAACAATTAATTGAACTGTGCGATTTAGGTGACTTTCTTGATAGAGATAATCGCCTTTTATCAGGAGGGCAGCGTCAAAGGCTACTCTTAGCATTGGCATTAATTAATGATCCGGAAATTGTTTTCCTGGATGAGCCAACCACAGGTTTAGATCCTCAAGCGCGTCGAAATTTTTGGAAATTGATCAAAAATATTAAAGCAAAAAATAAGACCGTTATTCTCACCACGCATTATATGGACGAAGCAGAACAATTATGTGATGAAGTGGTGATTATGGATAAAGGAAAAATTATTGAAAGTGGCACGCCTCCTCAATTGTTGAACAAGCATTTTTCAGATGTTTTTATCTATTTACCGATTGGGCAAGTGAGCGATAACTTAATTGAAAAGCACCAATGGCAAAAAGTGGGTGAAAGAGTCGAAATCACCACAACACAGGTTGAAGGAACATTAACGCTGTTAATGGAAGAACAAGTTTCTCTTGAAGGCCTGCACGTAAAATCAGCTAATTTAGATGATTTATTTTTAAAACTTACCGGCAATTCTTTGAGGGATTAAGATGAATTTTAAACGATTTTTAGCGGTAGTGAAAGCACGGAATATAGAATTTTTTCGTGATAAATCCTCACTGGGTTGGAGTTTAGCCTTCCCCATTTTATTGCTGGTTGGTATGTCATTTGTATTTTCTGGTGACGGCAAAGCCGCGTATAAAATAGGCGTAATCAATTTATCATCAGCGCAATCTTCATTTTTAGAGACAAGGTTTATTAGCTTTGTTGATTATCAAGATGTTGAGTTAGCGAAAACTAAATTATCACAACACAGTTTAGACATGGTTATTAACTTTCCCGCCAAGCAATACTGGGTTAACCAACAAGCACCTAATAGCTATTTAGCGGAAAAAATCTTTTTAGCCTCACATCAAGACTTTGAACAATTAACGACTGAAGGAAAAAAAATACGGTATGTTGATTGGGTATTACCCGGTGTATTAGGCATGAATATGATGTTTGGTTGTTTGTTCGGTGTTGGCTATGTCATTGTTCGTTATCGTAAAAACTCAGTTTTGAAACGATTAAAAGCAACCCCATTATCAGCGTTTGAGTTTGTTAGTGCACAACTTTTTTCACGTGCTTTTATCGTGATGTTCACCTCATCCGTTGTTTATATAGGCTGTAATTTCTTTTTTGATTTTTACATGCTTGGCAGTTATTTAGATTTATTTTTAGTCGGACTTTTAGGGGCTTTTAGTTTGATTACCTTAGGTTTGCTTGTCGCATGTCGCAGTAAAAGTGAAGAGCTCATCGGCGGATTACTTAATTTAGCTTCTTGGCCGATGATGATCTTATCTGGGGTTTGGTTTAGTTTAGAAGGCGCACCAGATGCCTTAAAATCTGTCGCTGACTTTTTACCATTAACACATCTAGTGGCAGGTGCTCGTAAAATTATTACTGAAGGCGCAACATTAGCTGATATCAGCTATCACCTTGGTGTGCTTGCGATAATGTCATTAGTATTTTTAGCGCTTGGGGCATACTTATTTAATTGGAATACTGAAAGGTAGTTGAACCTTTTTAAATAAGTCAGTATCGAAACGCTAGCGGAATTTTAATACAAAAAATCTGCTAGCGGATTATTGTGAAAGCAATGGGTGAGTGAGTGATTTAATATCTGCTTGCGGAGTATATGCTCGGGTAAACAATAACTCATTTGTCGATGATATTTTACTTAATGTTGTACTGCTGCCAAGGGTATTTCTAGGTAATCTTAGTAATGGATAGGTTTGTTGATCGGCAAAGTTATAAAAAGCTAATTGATGATGCTTTGTGTATGTCTGTCGAAAATAAACGCCTTGCTCTGAATAATCCCATGTGTAGGCTGTTTTAAATACTTTGCCGCTAATTTTTTGTAGCGGTCGAGTTTTTTCTGTTGGTTGTAATACTTGCTGATCATTGAACGATATTTCTACTTGCCACAAACCTTTACGCTCTCCAGTGTAAACCAGCGTTGTTGGCGATGTCATTAAACCGTATCGGCTGCCATCAAACGATATTCTGGTGCTTTCGCCAGTATCGATATTAATATAATGTAAATCGACATATTCTTTTTCATACACCGCTGAAATAATTGCCTTATCATTCCATGACCAAGTAGGGCGATTATGGGTTTGGTGCAAACTAGGCACTATCGACAGTTTCTTACTGGTTAAGTCATAAATATATATTTTATCTGCTTTGTCAGCATCAACAGGGGCTAAAAATGCAATTTTTTCGCCAGAATGAGACCATCTTGGGTAGCGAATGGTTTGCTTCAAAAAAGTTAGTTGCTGGCGGTTTAATCCTTGCGAGTCTGAAATCCATAGCTCATAAAAACCAGACTCATTTGAGACATACGCAATATGATTACTTTGCTCTGAATAATGCGGATATTGATGATTAAATTCAGATTCAATCACCGGAAAGGGGCTTGATGCAATATCATTATCTAACGGTAAACTTGCTAAGTAATATTTTTCATAACGTTGTTGATAAAATAGCTCTTTACTGTTTTTAGCAAAAGTAGGGTAACTAAAACCTTCTAGTTGCAAAGCCGTTGTTATTTTTGAAACAATATCAACAATATAGCCTCGACGAACATCAGCACGTTGTGCACCATAAACGAGCTTGTTTCCATTAGGATGCCAAGTTAAACCCACTATGTCTTCTTCACCTTTTGTCAGTTGTTCAGCTTTTTTCGTTGCTAAATCAACCAAAAATATATTTTCATTAAAGCGATTAACACGACGAGTTACCGCAATACTTTTTCCATCTGGCGAAAAAGCAAAGTCTCGTTCTTTATAATTGCAATTGTTACTACAAGAAAACCGTAATGCTTTACTCGTTTCGCTAGTCAAGTCAATAAAATATATACCACTATCATCGGCGGGTTCATCGTTACCATGAAAGGCCAACGTTTTATCGTCAGGTGAAATGTCTAGATAATAATAACCACCGATTGTTGGGCAATCGACAATGGGTTTTTCTTGATGTGTTGATACTTTCAATTGGATCACTTGGCAATAATCATTACTTTCATCTTTACGTGAAAAATATAAATATTGGCCATCATTACTCCAAACTGAATGACCAACATAAGCCTCGCCAAAAGTGAGTTGCTTAGGGGCTAATTGCGGGTTATTGCGATCTTTAATGTATAAATTACTGCTGCTCTTATTATTTAACCATTTAAAAACGACTTTTGTACCATCTGGCGAAGGAGCTGGAAAAAGCTCGCTGCCAGGGCTTTTAGTGATTTGAGTGATCACCGCTTGGTCAAAACTTTTGGGTGCTTTGAATAAGTGCAGCACTAAACCAATAGAGAATATGACGACTAATGCGTATGAAGTTAATTTTAATAAGGACGTTTTTTTATCATTTGGAGAATTCAATAATTCAGTAACTGAAATTTCAGTTTTTTCATTGATATATACCGGAGCAACCAATAATCGATAACCTACTTTCCTAATGGTTTCTATTGTTTCTTCTTCGCCATCTCGGCCATTTACGTTTTTAAGATGTTGTCTTAAATGCCAAATAGCATTGGTGAGTGCTTTTTCACCCACATAACTATTACCAGCCCAAACATTTTCTATTAATTCTTCTCGTGGGATCACTCGTGGAAAGTGTTTTGCGAGATAGCAAAGCACTTCAATAAATTTAGGCTGAATAGATTGCTTTGAAAGACCATCAAATTTTATCGCGTATTCAATTGGGATAACTTCGCATTGTCCAATCATGAATGCTTGGTCAAATTTCATAAGATTTTAAAAATCGCCTTTAACTTATTATTTTTAGGAAGTAAAACAGCGTTAAATCATAGCTATTTCAGCCTATAGACACAATGAAATTCTACGAGTTATTCTTGAAAAAAGTGTAAATGTATTTATTTGGTGA
>JAQWHO010000169.1 GCA_029249355.1 Thalassotalea sp. | reverse complement strand
TTCTGAAAGTGACTTAAAAAAATTGGGATCTTCTTGGTTAATTTGTTCAGCCCAAACACGATTGTTTTTGAATAAATGATCAATTTCTGTCATGAAAAACCTATTAAGAATTAAACTGTTCTGACTATTTATGTCAAAAGTTGCTCTATTGTAAATTAACTATTCATATTGTTATACATATATCATGATGTTCATAGAAAATTGATTTAAAATACATCAATGATTGATGAAAACTATTTTATAATTATGGAGTTGATATGGCGACAGCTTGTGCAAGACATATATTAGTTAAAACCGAAAAGCAGGCTCAAGACATTAAAGAGAAAATTGCTAAGGGTAGTGATTTTGGTCAAATGGCGAAAAAATTCTCGACTTGTCCTTCGAAGAAAAAGGGGGGCGACTTAGGCGAATTTAAAAAAGGTCAAATGGTGAAAGCATTTGATGACGTTGTTTTTAAAAAAGAAGTGTTAACGGTACATGGCCCAATAAAAACACGTTTTGGTTTTCATTTAATTCAAACCATCTATCGTAATTAATAGCAGAATAGAGCAATGTGAAAATAATGTTATAGGTGTTTTTAAATAGAATAAAAAAAGCTCAAGTTTTTACTTGAGCTTTTTCGTTTTTAAACCTTAATAAAAATATAATAGATACTTGAACGTTTAATAACTTACCACTTTTTCTTTGGTTGAAAAAGCATGTCCAAATCATCCTCTTCAGCTTTCGCTTTTTTGGCTGCATCAGCAGCATTTGTATTTTTCAACATCGCGGTGATTTCTTCTAATTGATCTTCTAGTTCAATTTTTTTCGTTGTTGCATAGTCAGTTTGCTTAGGATGATCAGCAAGAGTCTGTAGTGCTTTTTCATAATATTGACGAGCAGAACCAAGCATTTCTTTTTGATGAGCTTGTATGCCTCTTTTGTGTAAGCTCTCAACATTAATCTTTAACTGCATAGCATCAAACTTTAAATCTTCATTCATAAAGGCTTGAGCATCTAATGCACCTTTCGATTGTTCGGATTTTAACATAACTCTTAACTTTTTAATCGTTTGTAAAATAACCACAAGCTGTTGATCATTATCAGGTAAAACAAAACTTTGTTCTTGGCCTGAGTTTGAAGCGGCTAAATCAACAGAAGCATTGTAGCGAGCTTCCATTTCACTGACTCTATTTCTAATGCCTTTAACTTCAGGCATTATCTTGGCCATATTTTTAACCGCATTTAAGCTTCTTTGATTAAGAATCTCTACAACTTTAGGGTTAGGGGGTAAATGAGTTAAGTTTAAAAGTAACTCTTCAGTCTCATCTATAATTGCTTTTTGCTTAGCTGCTTTGGTGCGTTTTTCTTGCTCTTGCTTTTCTTTATGTTGCTGGATTGCATTTACAACTACCACAATGATAATTAAAGCAATTACTAAGCCTATTATTATACCCATAGATAATACTCATTTTATGAAAATATGATTTACTGTTATCAGTCTACAAAAAATGAACAGCTAAGCATAGAGATATGTTGAGGTTTTAATATGAAATTTAGTATTGATGAAATTTAATTAGAAATTACATTCTTTTGATGGTTTATTAGCCTTTTGCGAATAAATATGTTGTAATATTACGTCATTTCCATGGTTTCTTATGCCTTTTTTGAAATTTTTTTACAAAATCGTTAAGTTTCTATGGAATAAATTGTTATTTAAGTATATATTTTTTGCATAAGCCACACTGAATACACATTATGAAGCTGCAACAATTACGTTATATCGTCGAAGTTCAAAATAATAACCTTAATGTCTCTGCAACAGCAGAAAGTTTATTTACCTCGCAACCGGGGATCAGTAAGCAAGTAAGAATGCTGGAAGATGAATTAGGCATTCAAATTTTTGGACGAAGTGGCAAACACCTCACCCATGTTACTTCTGCGGGTAAAGAAGTGATTAATATCGCTACTGAAATCCTTTCTAAAGTGGAAGCGATTAAAGCGGTTGCTCGAGAACATACTCAGCCGGATGAAGGTAAACTTCGAATTGCCACTACACATACTCAAGCGAGATACGCTTTACCAGATGTGATCCAAGGCTTTATGAAGAAATACAGTAAAGTGTCATTACATATGTATCAAGGTACTCCGGCACAAATCAGTGATGCAGCCACTAAAGGTGATGCAGACTTTGCAATTGCGACTGAGTCTTTCCATTTGTATAACGATTTGATCATGTTGCCTTGTTATCATTGGAACCGCAGTATTATTGTTCGTCCTGATCATCCTTTAGCGAAGAAAACTAATATCACTATTGAAGATATCGCTAAGTATTCTTTAGTGACTTATGTTTTTGGTTTTACTGGCCGTTCAGAATTAGACACGGCATTTAATAAAGCCGGTGTCGAACCTAAAATAGCTTTTACTGCTACTGATGCTGATGTCATTAAAACGTATGTTCGCATGGGTGTGGGTATTGGCGTTATTGCTACCATGGCAATGGATCCTAAACTCGACAGTGACCTTGTTACTATTGATGCAAGTCACTTATTTAAAGCAAGTACCACTAAAATAGGTTTTAGACGCGGTACTTTTTTACGCGGTTATATGTTTGATTTTATTGAGCGTTTTGCTCCGCATTTAAATCGAGATCTAGTGACTAGAGCCGTATTGCTTAAAAATAACACTGAAGTTGAAGAGCTATTTTCAAATATCGAATTACCAATTAAATAATCTATCTTCAATCGTTAATAAAACATTTCAGGTCGAGACAATTAAATTAAAAAGCCGGTTAATAATATTAACCGGCTTTTTGCTTTAGTTTTAAACGTGCGCTATTAAAGCATTAACTTTTAAAAACTTACTTCTAATCCTAATGTTGCATATCTAGGTGTTTGCCAAGTTTTAGCTGCACCATAGAACTGGTTACGTCCACCAGTAGCCCAGCCTATCCCTTCATAGTTATCAACAACAGTTGTTGCAGCATCATAAAGTCGAGATTGTCAGTAATACTAACTAAATGATCAATATTATGGGTAGTAAACCTAATGCTATTCAGTTGTCGCAGGAAATGTTATTAGGTGACCGTTTTAGATGATATGACCGGCTGTTCTGATGCAATTGATGGTACAACTGATGTACTTGTCCATGCAAAACATATATTAGTAAAACCAAAAAGCAGGCTCAAGACATTAATGAGAAAATTGCTAGAGGAAGTAGTTATGATTAGGTGGAGAAACAATTTTCAACTTGCCATTCTAAGAAATAAAAGGAGGATTTAGGTGAATTTTAAAAAGGTCAAATGGTGAAAGTATATGATGTCGTTGTTTTCATAAAAGAAGCTTAACGGTACATATTCCTATAAAAACAGGTTTAGGCTTTCATTTGATTCAACATTATTTAACTAAGTTAATCAGTGTGAAACATAAGGTGATTAAAATTTACTCTATATATGACAGGTTTTACATTGAATTTACAGATAGAAACACTTGAAATATTTATGTGTCAATCTGATGTGTACTTGTTTACTCGCCTTTAAAATAAACTACTGAATGTTTCAAAAATATTCACTGTAAATATATCTATACGAAAGTAGTGGGTTTTTCGATAGTATAAATAAGTCATAAATAGTCGGTGATTAATGGTTATCCTTTTGATTTTATAGTGTTTATTTTTATTGTTTTTTTTGTTTTTAATTTAGTCAACATTCAAAAACTGTTTACCTTGCTGCTATCGTAATCCAAATACTTCATGAATATTATTTCCAAGCAATTGAGTGTGAGCATTTCTCTTTGCATATATAAATATAAATAATTATGGAGTTAACATGAACATAACAAAAATTAATAAGGCTATTAAAGTCGCTATAGCATTTGGAACAGTAACATCTGCGATGTTAGTAACGAATACCTCTATGGCTGAAGAAAGCGCTGAGGATGTTGAACGAATTCAAGTGACGGGCTCTCGAATAAAGCGTACAGATATAGAAAGCGCTACCCCAATATCGGTTATTACTGCAGATGAATTACTGGTTAAGGGTTTCACCAATGTTCAAGATGCGCTTTCAAGCTTATCTTCAGTTACTGGCTCAATGAATCAACAGTCAATTCATGGTTTTACACCTGCGGCTTCATCAATAAATTTACGTAATGCAGGCGCAAACAGAACTTTAACTTTAATAAATGGTAAGCGCTTAAACCAGTACCCTAAACCTGCTGGGGGCACAGATAACTTTGCAGATACTTCTAACTTGCCAATGGAAGCGATTGAACGAATTGAAGTACTTAACTCCGGTGGTGGTGCTATCTATGGGGCTGATGCTGTTGGTGGTGTCATTAATATTATCCTAAAACGTGATTATGAAGGGCTAGTACTAAGAGCTCGACGTACTAATACTACCGAGGGTGGTGGTGCTCAGTCCAAATTAACACTCGCTTTTGGTGCAAGTAATGATAAGGGAAATATATCTACATTTATTGAATATGAAGACAGCGATACGTTGAAGGCGACTGATAGGGAAAATTTTGGTATCCATACGGATAAAGTTGAACATAGTCCTTTCTCATCATACAGCTCTTATGGCGCAAGAATTGGTGGTGCTTATTCTTTAGATGAAGCTGAGTGTACTGCAGGTGGCTGGTTTAAACGTCCAAATGGAATTTGTGGTTTTGATCGCTCAAAATGGCGAGACTTAAGTCCTGAAATGAGTAAGTTAAATATCACGACAACAATGAATTATGAATTAACTAATGATATTCGTTTTATTGGCCGTGTTGACGTTTCAGAGTCTGAGTCTTATCGTGAAATAGAACCAATGGGTATTGATGCTTATAATGTAAACGTTAATGGCGATGTGCTTACTATGACTGCAGATAAGTCACCAGGAAGATCTGTTCAAAAAGGTAAAATGTTAGGCTTTGGCGGTGATTTTTCAGAGTTAGATGATGGTGATTATTGGTATGTTCGCAGAGCATGGGAATTTGGTCCTCGTGCGGGTTCTACTGAAAGCCGTAATTTCTTTGTTTCAGCAGGCTTAGAAGGCTCTTGGGGGGAGTTTGATTGGGATGCTTCTGCAAATTTTGCTCGAACAAAAGTTGAAGTGTTTGATTATGGTTATGCAACAAGTGACGGTATGTTTGACTACTTAACGCAAGGTGAGCATGGTGTGTCTATGTTTGACCCATTCACTGCAGAAGCTATTGAAGGTATGGCATATTCTCCATTTGAAATTGCAGATTCTTCACGTATTAATTATCAGTTTAACCTTACTGGTGAAGCCTTTGAAATGGCTAGTGGTTCAGTATCATTCGCTACCGGTATTGAATGGAGTAAGCAAACATTTGCAACAGATGCTGATAGTGAAAGTAAAAAAGGGGCTATTTTGACAACCGGTGGTTCGTCAGGACAAGGTGCTCGTGATAACTGGGCTGTATATGGTGAAATGATATTCCCAATTTTAGATACTTTGAATCTAAATACAGCCTTACGTTACGATGATTACAGTGATTTTGGTGATAATTTGACTCCACAAGTAAGTGTTGAATACCGTCCAACGGATGAATTACTTATTCGCGGTGTCATAGGTAAGGTCTTTAGAGCGCCTGATATGCATCGCGTTTATGGTGATCCTACGCGCGGAAATAATACCGTTATTGATTACAGTGGTTGTGCTTTAATTGGTGGTACACCTAATGACAATTCAAATATCACACCTAATCCATGTAATGAATTATATATTAATGAAAATACCGGGCCAAATGCAGATTTACAAGCTGAAGAAGGTTGGACTGCGAATCTAGGTACTGTATATGCGAGTGATTCATTCGATGCATCGTTTGATATCTGGAAGTGGAAATTAGACGATATGGTAAGTAATGTTGATGCACAAGATATTGCGCGTCGATTTGACTTATACGAGCAATTTATTACGCGTGATGCTAATGGTTTGATTGACACTATTGAATCAACAGCGCAAAACTTGGCATATCAAGAAGTAGCGGGTATTGATTTCAGCGGTACCTATAAACTTGATTCTGATAGCTTTGGCGATACAAGCTTTAACCTTCAAGGTACATATTTACTTCAATCTGAAGGACAAGTTAACCCATCAGCGGATATTGATAAGGACTTAGAGGATACTAACGTTGTTAGATTACGTTTGAACGCTTCAGTAAATTGGAAGTTAGATGACTTAAGTATGACATTATTTGCTCGTTATATTGGACGTCACCATGGTACCAATTACATTACGCTTAAAGATGATGATACCAGTGAATCTGAATTGGAAGTTGCAAGTCACACTACTTTTAATTTAACTGGTGCCTATCATATTAATGACAGTGCTAAAGCTACTTTGGGTGTGGTTAATATGTTTGATAAAGGGCCAAACTTTGATCCGACTAATAACAGCTGGCCGCACTACCCTCGAGGATTGTATAACGCTACAGGCCGTCAAGTATTCGCGGAATTAGAATATACCTTCTAAAAAACTGAATTAGTAATAATGAAAAACCCCACTTTGTTGTGGGGTTTGTTTTATTCCGCTATTTTTAAGTCAATGAAAATTATACGTCCCCTTCATCTTTATGTTGTTGTTCAATTTCTCTTTGTTGAATTTTTTTCTTTTGATCTTCGGTTAAAATAAACTTATTGGCTGATTTGAGAATTGTCATAATTGCGCCAACAACAATAGCCAAACAACAAAAAACAAGTAAGATTATTTCTAAGTTCATTTTAGTTTCCAAGTGTCAGATCTTCAAAGGATCGTTTAGCAATATGTTACGGATGCTTTTTACATTCGTCTAGCTATGTTTAAACGATAAGAGAAAAGCTTATCGTCGCTTTTAAGCAAAGGTTACTTTAGTGAGTATTATGGTGAGGACAATACTTAACGATGCTTTAACTCTTATAATTTAGATAAAATATCGGTGAAATTTCAAAAAATATGTCGCAAATTCGTCTATTTGTCTGTAACTTTATGTCATAAATTAAATATAAGCTGATTCAGCAGAATATTTATTTAAAAAATAATAATATTTTTCAAGACTTAATTGGATGGGTTATGTTCAATCGATTACATATTAAACTATTACTACCTACAGCAGTTATAGGCTTATTGGCTCTTTTATTCGTCACTTTCTTTAGTGGAGATATGGAGAAAGGCAGCGTTATAACATTACTTGCTGTGCTAGTTATTGCTCAAGTTGCCGCTAGCTTTTTCTTTTCTACAAAGTTTTTAAATAAACGCATTGAAAACTTAAAGCACTATTTAGACTTGGTTATCAGTGTTGATCAAGCACCTCCAGCGCCATTAAAAGATGATCATAGTGATGACTTTGCCGAAGTTGTAAATGAATTGAGCTTATTTATTGCTAATTTGGCCGATGTTATTAAAGAGATAAGACAAGAGTCAGATTCATTAAGACAAGGTGCTGGATTTTTAACAAGTCAGATCAGCGATTCTGTGATTATTGTTGATCAATCTGCTGAGCAAATTGAGCAAATGGCCTCATCAATTGATGAGATTGCTTCAACCTCTGCAACTTTATCTCAAGGCGCTGCGCAGGTTAGTGATACCTCTAATGAAGTGCTAAGTCTTCTGGAACAAGGGACGACTTCATCTAATACCAGTCAAGAAACTATTGCCGCGTTTGCTAATGAAGTGACTGAAATGGCGAATGAATTAGCTTTACTACAAGAAGAGTGTTCACGTATTGGCTCTGTACTTGATTTAATTAGAGGTATTGCCGATCAAACTAATTTGCTTGCTTTAAATGCTGCCATTGAAGCGGCTCGAGCTGGAGAGCAAGGTCGTGGTTTTGCGGTTGTTGCAGATGAAGTGAGAGCATTAGCGCATAGAACCCAGGAGTCTACTGTAGAAATTCAATCTATGGTTGAAGGGTTACAAGAAAAATCAACCAATGCTGTAAATGCAATTGCCAAAGGTGAAGGCTTAACTCAAGATAGCTTAAAACAATCAGAAGAGGTTGTTGAGGCGTTGGAGAAAATTGCGCAAGTATTTACCGAAGTGAATACCTTAACTTCGCAAATTGCCAGTGGTACAGAAGAGCAACAACATTCTACAGCGTCAATCAACGATAATATGGCGACTGTTGTGTCATTAACGCAAGATATAAATAAGGGCTTAAATATTGTTGCTGAACATGCAGAGCAACAAAAAGCGACAGCAGAAGAAGTTGATACTACGCTGAATAGAATTTGTGTTTAGCCATTAAATTGACCCGTCCTAGCATGGGTAATTACTCAATAAAAAAGAGCTGATATCAGCTCTTTTTTTTGTTTTATTAATGGCCAGTTGAGATTATGTGTCAGAATGAGCAGAAGATTGTTGGCGCTTTTTTGATAAGGCTTTTAATTGCTCTGATTGTTTATGCAGGCTCGCTCGCACCAGTATTTCTCTGTCTTCATCGCGAATAAAATGAAAAATAACTTTATACAAAGGTAACGCTTCGTTTTGACTCACTTCAATAATTTCACCATAACAATACGCGGCACAATTATCATCTTGTATGAAAACTTTTAGCTCGACATAATCGGCTATGTTAAAGGTTGTTTCGCTGCTAAAAATTATTCCACCGCCGCCAAAGCTAATCCCTTGATAATGACTTTCTTCATCAACTTGTTGGTTTAAAATATAACCCATTAACAAATCAATTTTTTGTGCTTGATGATTCAAATATTCAACTAATTGTCCTGCAACACCACTTAATGCTTGCAGTGGTCTTAGTGCTGCTTGATCTAAAGTTGCCATATCACTGGCCATTTTAAATGGTGTGGGCATACTATGAATGAAGCTTTGATAATCATAGGTTTTGTCTTTTCTGAGTAAAACGACATTGACGCTAAATTCGTGCTCAATGGTAAAAAACTCATTAAATTGTTCAAGCTTTTGCTGAATGCTATTACTGTTCATACTTTTTCCTTTGAGTTTTTTACGTCATGCTTTATCGCTAGATTGAGCTGTAGATAAAAATAAGTTCACCGCACATTCACACATTTCATCGACACTTGAATTATCGGTATAAATACCATCAATCATTAATTTTGCTATACCGTGCAATGTGCCCCAAATAACTTGAGCTAAACGTAATGATGATTCTGAACTTGGGAATAAGGCCATTTCTTGCCAATGTTTTGTCATTTTTACTTGAAAATCAAAACTGGGGAAAGCGGCAAGGCGCAGTGTTTCATTACTGCCATGATCTTTCCATATTGTGCGGCCAAACATTAAATCGTATAAATTAGGATTGTTCGTTGCAAAGTGAATATAACCATAAACAAAATCACGATATTGTTGCTCTTTAGATAACGCATTATTCGTAAATATTTTTTCTGCTTGTTTTTGCCACTGATTAAAGCCTTGCGCGGCTATAGCACATAATAAGTCATTTTTATCTTTAAAATGGTGATACGCAGCGGTTCGAGATACCCCAACATTTTCGGCAATTTTTCGTAATGAAAGACTATCAATGCCCTGTTCACTTAACATCGTTGTCGCAATTTTTAATAAAGAGCTATAAAGATCACCATGATGATAGGCCGCTTTATCTTTGGGCTTTTTTTGAATATTTGTCATATCAATCTTTATAGCATTTTTCTGGAAGGGAAAATAACATTAGCAAAAATAAGTCCTGCAACTAATGACATAAAAATCAAAAACGCTTGAGAGCCAATATCTGCGCTATTGCCAATCATTTCTTGTCCTGAAACAGCAGTATTCAAACCAATATACACTTTACTTCCTGGTACTAATACCACTAAGCCTAATAGTTTTACGATACTTGAGGGGAGATTCATAATGCGTGAAAATATATTACTGTATATGCCTAACGCAAATGCGCCAACAAAAGCACCAAGCGCAATACCTAAATGCATCCCGCCCCAAATACTGGCGCCAAAAGCGACATAACCTGAAATAATCCCCCATGGAGCATCTTTTTTTCTCGCTTTAAATAAAATCACCAAGCTAATAGATAATGTGGTAACAGCCGCCCATGATGTCCAGTTGGGCATAGCGTGTGGGATAATATATTCAACTTCTCCCCAGATTTTTTTCCCTAATGCTATTCCTAGTACGGCGCCGAAGTAGAGCTTGAATAGCACCATAATGGCATCCATTATTCGAGCGGTTCCTGCCATTAAATTTCTCGCGGCAAGTTCTGATAAACCTAGCGTTAACGCTAAGCCTGGAATAAAGGCAATGATACTTGATAAGATAATTAAAGGCACATTAACAGAAGGATCAATCAAAGATATCCCCGAAGCTAATAAGGCACATGTGAGTGCTGATAAAGGCTCTAGCATTTCGGTGACACGTTTTGACCGTTCTGACCAAAAAACAAAGATGCACACTAAAGCGCCCAATATAGTTGACCAAAATACATCATTCCAACTGGTTCGCATCAACATAGCAAAAGCACCACTTGAGGCGCCAAAAGCGATAAAGGTTAATAATCTGCCATAAGGATTAGGTTTATTCGCTATTTCGTCTAAACGTTCAATCGCCTCAGATAGACTGCGTTGACCGGAGCTTACTTCATCAACTAATTCGTCGGTACGTGCTAAAGCACCTAAATCAATATCGCCAGGTGTCACTCTAAGAATGTGATTATAATTTTGATTATCTTCATCGTCAGTCAGAATAAACGTTAAAGATGTCGGTGTAATAATAAAACTTGCTTGTAAGCCTAAAGATTGAGAAATACTTTGTAGATGTGCTTCTAATCGGTATGCTGGCGTACCAAATTTATGTAATGCTTTTCCAAGGCGAATGATAAATCGTCGTTTTTCAATAAAGTCATCAAGTTCTGTCATTACATTTATTACCTAGTCTTTAGCAGACGAAAATAGGTTATCGGTTAACTATTTGATATTCTATGTTAACTTTTACTTTTATCAAATAAAGTTATTTTATTATGACACTATTAGTTATTTTAGGTTTAGTCTTTTTAGCGGTTATTTTGATGGTGGTTTTGGGCGAGAAGTTCGGTAAGCCTATGGAAGCGGAAGAACAAACTAAGTATTCGAAATGGACACGTATTCTTGTTTTTGCTCTCATTATTATTGCGATATTGAAAATGGCTTTCGATTAGTCGTTTACACTTACTTAGATTAAAAAGTGCTGACAACTGACTTTTATTCACTCTTTAGCTTGATTAAAATACCAGTAAATTAACTCTAATTTTTGTTGGGTTAATAAAGGAACATAAATGCTTCAAATTCCAAAATTAAATTTAAAAAATAAAGTGTCTGCCCAAGAGTGGCAAACGCGCATTGATTTGGCCGCTTGTTATCGACTTGTTGCTATGCACGGTTGGGACGATTTAATTTATACCCATATTTCAGCAAGGATTCCTGATTCAGAACATATTTTAATTAATGCCTTTAGTTTAACCTTTGATGAGATAACCGCGTCAAATCTCGTGAAAATTGATATTGATGGCAATATTGTTGACCCCGAATGTCCTTTTGAAATTAACCCTGCGGGCTTTACTATTCACAGCGCAGTGCATCAAGCAAGACATGAAGAGCAATGCGTTTTTCATCTACATACCAACGAAACCATCGCAATTGCCAGCTTAGAAGAAGGGCTGTTGCCTTTGAGCCAGTATGCTATGTTCGCCTTGGCATCGTTGAGTTATCACGGTTACGAAGGCTTAGCGGTAAATGCAGATGAGAAAAAACGTTTACAGGATGACTTAGGCAATACCAATTTTATGCTTTTACGTAATCATGGCGCATTAACCTTGGGTAAAACTATTGGTGATGCTTTTATGCATATGTACGATTTAACCCGTGCCTGTCAAGTGCAGTTGCAAATAATGTCCACGGGAATGAAGCCCGTTTATGCACCACAAAATATTGTTGATGGTATTAAAGAACAAGCAAGTATTGTTCATACTGGTTTAACAGGCGGGCAAAAATCTTGGCCAGCAATGGTGCGTCGTGTTTATCGAAACGATCCCTCATTTGCAGATTGATTTTATCGATTGATAAGCATTATATATTTATAAATTAAAACTAAATTAAAGAACTAATTTAAAAAAAGAGTGTTATTTATGAAAGTGACTCACGTAGAAATATTTGATATTGAATGTCCTGAAAGACCGCCTTGGAACCCTGTTTTTATTCGTATTCATACCGACGAGGGCATCAGTGGCGTTGGCGAAGCTGGTCTTGCTTATGATTGG
>JAQWHO010000168.1 GCA_029249355.1 Thalassotalea sp. | reverse complement strand
CTTTTTATTGCATAAATAAATATTAATTTAGCGGGTTAAGTGGTTAAATAATGCGGTGTGTAAATTAACGGTGAAGATTTTATCAGATGACAATCTTTACTCTTGTGTTAATGAACTGCGTAAGTATAATAGGCATCCACTTTGCAGGGGCGTAGTTCCAATTGGTAGAACAGCGGTCTCCAAAACCGACGGTTGGGAGTTCGAATCTCTCCACCCCTGCCATTTTTCTTTAATATATTATTATATACTAAAGAGGTTTCTCACCATCAAATACTCTATCTGTACTTAACCAAATATCAGCCTACTTTGTTGCTAAAATGTTAATAGAAACAAACTAGATACATAAAGTCATCGCCTATAAAACTTAACCAGTGCATAATATAATCAGTAGATTATTTAAGCATAATTTATCGACCGTCATATTAAGGCAAGATCAAATTATTTAATCTTATCTTCAATCACTTAAGTTGTATTTTATAGGTAATTTGTCGTATGCCATATTTTTGCAATGCTAGAATAATTCATCTTTTCTTATGCCTATTGATCGGTAGCAGTTTTATATTTAAAACTAATGCTGCGGCTCAACCAAAAACCACTGAACAGTATTATCGAGAGTATATAGACCTCTTTATCGATAGCGATCTCCCCGATCATGAAAAAATTGCGCTAGGACAAACCTTTATATTTAATATTAATGATGTAAAACATCCGCAAGTTGTTGCTTTAAGTTATTTACAGCTGTTGCGTTTAAGTGCCAAAAAATCTGATAATACAGAATTCGAACAGTGGCAAAATAACTTATCAAAAATAAACCTATCTGAAAAAAATTTAAAAGTTGTAAATTTCCTTACAGATCTTTATCAAATGCAATTTAACGGCAATGAAGGCCAGCATATTATTGCTATATCACAAGGAAAATCGTTAAAAGAGCGATTAAATAACTTTGAGATAAAACCAAAATCAAGTTTTATTAATAATCAACTTTTTCTAACACAACTTGATAAAGCTGAATTATTTAATGTTTTAGGTGTCAGCTTTTTTTCAACAGCAGACTATCAAGCTGCTCAACAGCACTTTCTCGATGCGATGAATATTTATGAAAAAGAAAATGCATTAAAAGGAAAAATGCATATACATAATAATTTGTCGATGATCAGTTGGGCTCAACAAAACTTTCCTCAAGCCATTTTGCAGTTAAAAAAATCTTTACAAATAGCGAAAGAAATTAATGATGAAGCAAGTTTTATTAGAGGCTCTCTTAATTTAGGGATTTACTTTGCCGCTTCAAATCAGTTTGATAACGCACTTGCCTCTTATAGAGTTGTTTTAGAACACCCTAATGTTAAACAATATCCAAGTATTCATATCCAAACATTAATCTCTAAAGCAGAAGTTTTTCAAAAAATTGGAGATTTCAAAAACAGTGAACAATTCATTCAACAGGCCCTTCTCTTTAGCACTCAAATTAACAATAAAGTTTATGTGAATGTATCAAAAGTTGCCTTAGCTGATTTATTAACGTATCAAGGTAAGTTTGATCAAGCATTAGATTTTTATTTGACTGCGATCAGTTTTTTTAAAAGCTCACAATTAATTAATTATGAAATTAATGTCTTATTACAAATCAGTAACCTTTATAAAAAGCAAGGAAAACTAGTAAAAGCACTAGAGTATTTTGAGCAATATAACGACCGCAGCATTGAAAGATTAAACAATGCTCAAAAAAGTTCAATAATTAATTTGCATGCGAAGTATCAAGCGAAATCACAACAAGAAAAAATTCTAATACTCGAACAAAAAAATAAACTCCATACCAATGAAATAACTCAAACGGAAAACCAAAAGAAAATTATCATTCTAGCTTGTGTCGTTGTAATCATTATGATGTTGCTACTTTTTAGTCGCTTTTACACTCGCAAAAAATCTCTTCGTTTGCAAAAACATAATGAGGAAATAAAAGCGAATGAAAAGCAGTTATTGCTACTTTCACATGCTTTTAGTAATACGTCTGACGCTGTACTGATCACTAATGCAAATTTTGAAATAGAAGCCGTGAACAATGCATACGTTCAACATACTCATAAAACAAAAAGTGAAGTTATGGGTAAAAAAGTCGCTTTTGCCAATGTAAATGGACAAGATGACAACCTCGCAAATAGAATTATGCTACAAGCTAAAATTGAAGATACCTGGCATGGTGAAATATTTGACATGCGTTCAAATGATGAAATATATCCATTAGAACTGGATGTTGAAGTTATAAAAAACGAGCGCAATGAAATCATTCATTATTTAGGCGTTTTTCGTGATATTGCTGAACGTAATAAGTCTCAAGAACAGCTAACTAAACTTGCCACTCACGATGAACTGACTGGTTTACCCAATAGAGTTTTACTCGATCAACTTATTCAACAGTCTTGTTTAAATGCTAAGCACACAAAAAAATCACCGACACTTTTACTATTGGACGTTAATGGCTTCAAAAAAATTAATGACTCATTTGGGCATAGCACTGGTGATTATGTTATTTGTGAAATAGCCAATAGATTAAAACAAAAGCTCTTTTCAAAAGATGTTGTTGCACGAATAAATGGCGCTGAATTTTGTATTTTAGCTGAGCTTAATGACCCTAAACGCAGTGCAGCCCGTATTGCTCAAAAGATTCTTTCAGTTTTTGAACTACCTTTTGATATCGAAGGTATTTCGCTGCCATTAACCGCAAGTATGGGGATCACTTTATACCCTGAAGACAGTGATAATCCCCAAGGTTTACTTAAAAAAGCAGCAATAGCCATGCTTGATGTCAAAAGTAGCGATGTTCACCATTATCGCTTTTTTGAAGAACACATGAACAATGAAGTTATTGAACAACTTGAACAAGAGCAAAAACTGTTAAATGCCATTGTTACTCAACAATTTGAATTTTATTATCAACCGGTAATTAATATCGAAACTGGCAAAATTACCGGTGCTGAAGCATTAATTCGTTGGATAGAGCCTGACGGTAATATTATCTCACCTGCTCAATTCATTCCGTTAGCTGAACAAGCCGGTTTTATTGATCAAATAGACAGAATTACTATTGATAAAGTATTTGAACAGGTATCTATTTGGCAGCTAGAAAAGCAACAATTTGGTGCTATTTCAATTAACTTGTCAGGAAAAACCTTCTCTAAACATGATGAGCTACTAACCATGCTCAAAGCAAAACTCAGTCAATTTTCAATTAATGCAAACCTTATCAAGATAGAAATCACAGAAGGCATGTTACTGCATGATATTGACCAAGCCATAGAAACTATGAATGGTATCAAAGCGTTAGGATTTCAGCTGGCATTAGACGATTTTGGCACAGGCTTTTCATCCCTTAACTATTTAAAAAGATTCCCCATTGATATTCTCAAAGTTGATCGAAGTTTCATTATGGGCATGCATGAATCTCCAACTGACCAAAGTATTGTTCGATCAATAATTTCATTGGCTCACACCCTTAATTTAAAAGTGATTGGTGAAGGCGTTGAATTAGAAGAACATGTGGATGAATTAAAGAAAATGAATTGCGAAGAATATCAAGGATATGCATACAGTAAACCTGTGCCACTGGCAGATTTTGAAGGGTTATTAACTTCTTCAAAAAATAAATCAACAAATGCATCAATACAACAAGCTATATAAATATTTCTGAAAAATATGCTGAAAAACATAGCTGAAAAATATTTACCGCTTAACAATTAGTATTTAGCTATTTATACTGCGATGATAGCGTTATATAACATCGATAAAATAATTAACATGACTATTACCACAAGACAGCTACACCACTTAAAAGAAATGGGCATCACCTTGTGGCAGCGTAAAAATCTGGTTAATTCTCCTGTCATTTCAACAAAAAATATTGATAAATCAACTCAAATCAAAAATATCACCTGTGAAATATCAGCCGATGAAGTAAGTAATAAACAAATATTTCAAGATATACTTCGCGCATTATCGATTCAAACAGCTGATATTTCATGGCAGAAATCACATGTTGATTTAGGGCTATTCAACTGGCAGTTTATCGATTACACAAGTGTAAATTATGAAAAAAGCACACTAACAACGCCAACTATCGAAACAATTAGTCAGTCAGATGCAATTAAAAAACAACTTTGGCAAACAATCCTACAACATAACTTAATTTCCTAAGCACACTATGTCCCTTACTTTTTATCCTGTAACTATTAATAATGTTGGCGAATTAATGCCAATAGAAAACGATTGCCATTCACACCCATGGAGTGAAAAAATCTTTAAAAGCTGTATTGGTGAACGATACTTCGGTCATTACCTAAAAGATCAAAACAATATAATCGGTTTTTATATTGGTGAATATATATTAGGGGAAGCCACTTTAATGGATATTTGTATTTCTCCTACTTATCAAGGAAACGGCTACGGGAAACATATTCTCAACCACTACACTAAAGAAGCAAGGTTACTCGGTGCCGAAAAATTACTCTTAGAAGTTAGAGCAAAAAACATCTCTGCATTGATGATGTACATTAATGATGGTTATGCCGAAGTAGCCAGAAGAACAGGCTATTACCCTAGCGCTATTGGTTATGAAGATGCGATAGTGATGCAAAGAGCGCTATAACCCCCACCCCTTTGACTCCATAATTTATCCGCTATTTTATCTCCCAATCATCCTGTCGTTTTCAATAAAAAAAATTACCATAAAACACAGATTGTTGCTGCCTTAAACCGTTGTTTTCGATATAATGTTGCGCTTTAAAAATTCGCCATTAGTTAATTAAATTTATAAACAGGTATTTTGCATGTCGGTACAACAGCAAGAAGTCGACCTACGTAGAACGTTTGCGATCATTTCGCATCCCGATGCTGGTAAAACAACGATCACAGAAAAAGTATTACTTTTCGGTCAAGCTTTACAAAAAGCAGGTACGGTAAAAGGTAAAAAATCAGGTCAACATGCAAAATCAGATTGGATGGAAATGGAGAAAGATCGCGGTATCTCTATTACTACCTCGGTAATGCAATTTCCTTACGACAATTGTTTAGTTAACCTTTTAGATACTCCCGGTCATGAAGATTTCTCTGAAGATACTTATCGTACTTTAACCGCTGTTGATTCATGTTTAATGGTTATCGACGTTGCGAAAGGTGTAGAAGCACGAACTATTAAATTAATGGAAGTTACTCGCCTAAGAGATACACCAATAATTACTTTCATGAATAAAATGGATCGTGATGTGCGCGACCCTATGGAAGTTATGGATGAAGTTGAAGAAGTCTTAAAAATAAAATGTGCACCTATTACTTGGCCAATTGGCATGGGTAAGGAATTTAAAGGCGTGTATAACATTTTAACGGATGAGATATTTTTATATCAAACAGGCCAAGGCCATACTATCCAAGAAAAACGCGTGATTAAAGGTTTAGATAACCCAGAACTTGAAACCGCTATTGGCCATTATGCCGAAGATTTACGTGAAGAATTAGAGTTAGTGATTGGCGCTTCTCATGAATTTAATTTAGAAGAATTTTTAGCGGGCGAATTAACGCCGGTATTTTTCGGAACGGCATTAGGTAACTTTGGTGTTGACCATATGCTTGATGGTTTAACCAAATGGGCACCAAAACCATTGCCACGAACGACTGACACCCGAGAAGTAAGAGCGGAAGAAGAAAAATTCTCAGGCTTTGTCTTTAAAATCCAAGCGAACATGGATCCTAAGCATCGTGACCGTATAGCATTTATGCGTATTTGTTCAGGAAAGTACGAAAAAGGCATGAAAATGCGTCAAGTACGTATCGGTAAAGATGTAAAAATTGCCGATGCTGTAACGTTTATGGCGGGCGATCGTTCAAACGTCGAGCAAGCTTTTGCCGGTGACATTATTGGTTTACATAACCATGGCAGTATTCAAATTGGCGATACATTTACCGCCGGTGAAGAAATGAAATTTAGTGGTATTCCAAACTTTGCACCTGAAATGTTTCGCCGTATTCGCTTACGAGATCCATTAAAAGCAAAACAATTGCAAAAAGGCTTAATTCAACTTTCTGAAGAAGGTGCAGTGCAAGTATTTAGACCCTTAATGAATAACGATATGATTGTTGGTGCCGTTGGTGTATTACAGTTTTAAGTGGTTGTTCAGCGTTTGAGAACAGAATATAACGTTGATGCAATTTACGAACCTATAAGCGTGGCAACCGCCCGATGGTGTACCTGTGATGATGAGCGCACATTAGAACAATTTCAGAAAAAAGCGTTTGATTACCTCGCATTAGATGGTGGTGATAATTTAACGTACATTGCACCAACCATGGTTAATTTAAATTTGGCACAAGAGCGTCATCCGGATATTACGTTCCACAAAACACGTGAACACTAGTTGGCGTCGTATATCGCCTTTTATCTGCATTGCCGACGTATTTTTATTTCGTCACTTAGTAAACTAAGTTCCTTATAAAAAGACTTGGCGGCTTTGCTAAAAAACAATCTACTTAGCCAACGCGGTAGTATAAAAACAAAGAAATATTATGAATATTAAACAATTACTTTCAGAAAAAGTTTCAGCGGCCATGGTTGCAGCCGGTTTACCAGCAGATACAAACCCAGCGTTAAGTATTTCAAACCGCGCAAATTTTGGTGACTATCAAGCAAACGGGGTAATGGGCGCGGCGAAAAAGCTCAAAACAAATCCACGTGATCTTGCGACAAAAGTGGTTGAACATTTAGACCTAAAAGGTATTGCAGAAAAGGTTGAATTAGCCGGCCCTGGTTTTATTAATATTCATTTAGACAAAGCATGGTTATCAGCACAACTTTCTTCAATAGCAAATGACGAAAATTTAGGTGTTGCTCAACGTGGTGACAACTCTGAAGACAAATCTCAAACTGTTGTTGTTGATTATTCAGCACCAAATCTCGCTAAAGAAATGCATGTTGGGCATTTGCGCTCAACGATTATTGGCGATGCTGTTGTTCGCGCACTGGAGTTTCGTGGCGATAAAGTTATCCGTCAAAATCACATGGGAGATTGGGGCACGCAATTTGGTATGTTACTCGCCCATTTGAGCGATAAGTTACAAGCTAATGAAGTGGCTGAAACGGCTTTAGCAGATTTAGAAAACTTCTATCGCGAAGCCAAAGTTCGTTTTGATGATGAAGACGGCTTTGCTGATAGAGCTCGTGATTACGTCGTTAAACTACAAGGTGGCGATGCAGATTGCGCAGTTTTATGGCAACAGTTTATTGATATTTCTATCGCTCACAGTGAAGAAATATATCAAAAACTAAATGTAACGTTAACGCGTGATGACATTATGGGCGAAAGTGCTTATAACCCTGACCTATCAAATGTTATTGATGAGCTAATGTCGAAAAAAATAGCCGTGGAAGACCAAGGCGCGAAAGTTGTTTTTATCGATGAAATGGCCAATAAAGATGGCGAGCCGTCAGTGTTTATCGTACAAAAATCAGGTGGTGGTTATTTATATGCGACTACGGATTTATCTGCTTGCCGTTATCGTAGCGGCACATTAAACGCCGACAGAATTATTATTTTTACAGATGCTCGCCAAGCATTACATTTTAAACAAGTAGAAATTGTTGCCCGTAAAGCCGAGTTTTTACCTGAAAATGTCAGCTATCATCACTGCCCTTTCGGTATGATGATGGGCGACGACGGTAAACCTTTTAAAACACGTTCTGGCGGCACAATAAAATTAGCCGAATTACTAGACGAAGCAGTTGTACGCGCTAAAGCCGTTATTGCTGAGAAAAATCCTGATTACTCTGATGAAAAATTAACGGAAGTCGCCAAGAAAGTAGGCATTGGCGCGGTTAAATTTGCTGATTTATCAAAAAATCGTACCAGTGATTATATCTTCAATTGGAAAACTATGTTGAGCTTTGAAGGCGCTACAGCCCCTTATTTACAATACGCCTATTCACGCATTCAAAGTATATTTTCTAAAGCTAATGTTAACCAAGAACAATTTGACAAGACTTTCAATATAGTAGAACCTCAAGAAAAAGCATTGGCATTAAAATTATTACAATTAGAAGATGTAATTGATGCTGTTATCACAGAATGCACACCAAATTTATTATGTAATTACCTATACGAGTTAGCTAGTTTATATATGAGCTTTTACGAAGCTTGTCCGATACTAAAAGATGGCATCGATGAACAAGTTAAACAATCTCGATTAGCCTTATGCTCTCAAATATCTAGCACCTTAAAACAAGGATTAGACATTTTAGGCATTGAAGTTATGGAACGTATGTAAAGATTAGTTTGATATAAATAGTGTTCATATTTAAGGAAATTTAATGAAAGTTTTGCTTATTGATAATAAAAATAACTCATTAGCGAGAATTAATGAGTTACTCAAACAGCAACTTTGCAAAACAGCCTCTGTAACAGACCCTTTAACGGGGTTGAAACTATTACAAAAACATAACTTTGATGTTGTTTTAGTAGCAGATGGACTAGAAAAAACTACGGTTGTGAACTTATTAAAAGCAATCACCATTAAATTTCCTAAACTGATCCGTATTGCTCATATTGAAGCGCCAATCGCTAAATTAAACCATTATGCTCATTATGTTTTTACTCACCCTATCGAGCCGATTAATATCATTAATACTGTGCTGTCTTTTCAAGGGAATCATAAAGCGATCACTAAAGATGTAATTGTAAAGTCTGTTGCCAAAGTAAAAGCATTACCTAGTCCACCAAAAGTATATTTACAGCTCAATGCCATTTTAAAAAATGCCAATACAGATTCAGATAAAATTGCTGATATTATCACTCAAGATCCTGCTCTTGCGGCAAAAGTTATTCAAACAGCGAATAATATTTTTGGTCAAAGTGATAAGCCGTTATCGTCAATTGCAGAAGCGATTACTAAATTAGGTGTTGATACTTTAAGCTGTATTGTAATGACGGCTGAAATGTTCTCATATCAACCTGATATCCCTAATTTTTCTTTGATTGATGAGCAAGCACATTGTCTTGCAACAGCACGCTTAGCAGCTTCGTTAGTTTCTCCTGAATTTAAACAAGATGCTTTATTAGCAGGTCTACTTCACGATATTGGTAAATTGGTATTATTTGAAATAGATAAAGCGCTTACCTTAAAGTATTTCGCCAACACTGCGAGAACATCTGATGCGATAGAATTGGAGGAGAAAATATTCTCAACCGATCATGCACAAATAGGTGCCTACCTTTTACATACATGGAGTTTTCCGTACTATTTAATAGAGGCGGTATTAAAACATCATGATCCTAAAAAGCTATTAAGCAAAAACTTAGGCATAAGCCAAGCGGTATACATCGCAAATTGTTTACTCGAAGAAAAAGATATCGACAACGAATTTTTACAGCATTTTAATTTAATAGAAAAAGTCGATAAGCTAAAAGAAAAAGCGCTACGATTTAAGTCGTAAAAATTCAAATAATAACGCTATCTTGTAGACAATTTAGATATTTTAAATGGAGCTTAAAATGAACCATTTTACTGATAGCCATTGCCATATCGATTTTGCAGAATTTGATAAGAATCGTAACGATTTATTAGAACAATGTTTCTCAGAAAATATTACTAAAATAATTATTCCTGCTGTTTCACCATCAACATGGCAAAACTTACTTTATCTTGTCAAAAATAATCAATCAAATTGTCAACTTCTTCCTTGTTTAGGTATTCATCCATGGTATTTAGATGACCTAACCAATGAACATTTAGCTCAACTAGATGAAACCATTGCTCAAAATAAGCAGCAATTAATTGCTATTGGTGAAACGGGTTTAGATGGCGTTATTGCGAAAGCGCAAAATAACCTAACCAAGCAACAAACATTCTTTGAATTTCATATTCATATGGCTAATAAATACGCTCTGCCCTTAATTATTCATCACCGACGTACACACCAAGAAACTTTACAGCAATTAAAGTCAGTCCCTGTTGAAAACGCTGGCATTATTCATGCGTTTTCAGGAAGCTATCAACAAGGTAAAGCCTATATTGATTTAGGCTTTAAATTAGGGATAGGAGGAACTATCACTTACCCTAGAGCAGAAAAAACCATTAAAGCCGTTAAACGATTTCCTGTAGACGCTTTGGTATTAGAAACAGATGCTCCTGCCATGCCATTATTTGGCATGCAAGGACAAGTAAATAGTCCATTGAATATCGGTACTGTTTTTGCTCATCTAGCTAAGATCAGAGACGAACCAAAGCAACAATTAGCCGAAGCTATTGAAGAAAATATCAAGCAAGTTTTTCGTTTAACCTAACCGAAAGCCCTGACGACTAAAGCGATTTAGCCCTCGTGTTAAAAAGAAGCCAACGACAACCGCTAAAATCATCATTAACCGAACAAGATCATATTGCTCAGCCGAAGTTTCTTCAATATCTTTGGTAAGTGAATGGTTTTCTGTCGTTAATCGAATATACCCTTGTAGCTCTCCAAGGGTAACTTCTTGAATAAAAGTAGAATACTTTTTACTACGATTCGCTTTATTGGTTGATATGCCAAATAAATCATTTACCGAAGTGTGATCTGTCGAAGCAATAAGCAACATGCCCGTTTTATCATAAAAACTTATCCCTTTAACCCAAGAATTTTCAGCAATTCCATCAAAATATTGCTGAATTTCTTCGCGTTCATTTCCATCTTTACGGTTTAGAAATATTTGTGTAGCACTGGTTATCTGCGATAAGTATTGCTTACTGATAACATTAAAATGCTTTTTTATTGATTGCTGATTATTACCATAGCTGAACACCCAAAGATTCATTAAAACAATGATCAAAAAAATAGCTATAGCTAATTGCATTATTTTATTATAAATCGACGATATTTTAGGGTATAAAGGCTGTTCGGTATGTGTCATCAATTGTGTCATTAAGCCGTTTTAACTACTAACATTATTAACACTATAGAGGGTTATGTTGGTATTTTAAATATTAGTCGATAATAATTTTAATTTCCGACTAAAATTTCATCTATTTATTATTAATAAGGCTTTATTGTGTCAATTGCTGTTAACGAAATTTCATTTAATCATCTTCAATCTCAAACCTTGGCAGAGTATATTTCAACAACGCAACAGCCTGAAATTTTTCCAATAACGTGCCAATTAAACGAAACAGCATTAAAACTCTCTCAGCAATGCCAGGTAGCTAATGATCTACATGTGAGTACAACACTCCCTGAACTATCTTTAACGTCTCATATAGAACTGGTCTTATTTAGTGATGTAACGTTCCAACAACTGTTAGACATCACGCAACAGTGTCAGCTTGAAATAACGGCCATATCCGCAATAAATCATCGTAATTCATTAGTCAGCTTTAGGTTCTCAGTAAACTGTTCAAACATTGAAAAATCAAAAGCGCATTTAGCCAATATTGCGTTAACGCAAAAAATAGAAGCCGCTTTAATTAAAGATGCCCCAAAGCTTCATCAAGCGGGAATATTAGTGATGGATATGGACTCTACAACCATTGAAATTGAATGTATTGATGAAATAGCAGCTTTAGCTGGCGTGGGTGAAGAAGTTGCCGCTGTGACCGAAAAAGCTATGCAAGGCGAATTAGATTTTGCTCAAAGCTTACATCAAAGAGTGTCGAAACTTGCCGGATCTTCTGAAAGTATTTTAGCCGAAGTTGCCAAAGACATTCCTTTAATGAATGGGTTAGAAACGCTTATTACTGAGTTAAAAAAATACCAATGGCGCATTGCAATTGCTTCTGGGGGCTTTACCTACTTTGCTGACCACTTAAAAGATTTGCTTGCTTTAGATGCTGCTCATGCCAATGTTTTAGAGATTATTGATAATAAATTAACCGGTAAAGTATTGGGTGATGTAGTTGATGCTCAAGCTAAAGCCGATTGTTTACTGTCACTTCAAAAACAGTATC
>JAQWHO010000167.1 GCA_029249355.1 Thalassotalea sp. | reverse complement strand
AATGAAGCCTTTGCCATGGTAACTATGTTAGGCATGAAAGCGTTAGAACTTGATGCTGAAAAAGTTAATGTAAACGGTGGGGCCTGTGCATTAGGGCATCCCTTAGGAGCTAGTGGCGCACGTATTATGGTGACACTTATTCATGCACTTAAAAATAGAGGTTTGTCTAAAGGTCTTGCATCACTTTGTATTGGTGGTGGTGAAGCGACTGCCATTGCGGTTGAAATGTTAACTGATTAGTCAAATGACTATACCCACATTAATTGAGACTTCTAGTTAACTCTATTATAACAAAGCTGCTTCGGTAGCTTTTTTATTTTCTATAGCTATTAATATAACTTTAACTATAATTATTAAGCACTTAATTACGCAATATCGAAATGTTAACCTATAATGAAATCAACAGAAAATTTGTGATTAAGGGTAATCCCTTTTACTAAAGGTTGCATATGGTTCAGGTTAGAACTGCTCAGAGAAAAACACGAAGCAATATTCATGATATTCAAATTAATAAGCCTATCTTAATTATTGAAGATCAAGTTTCATTATCTAAAATGTTAAAAGAATTATTAGTTAAGCGTTTTGACTCTGATGTTCATATAGCGAACTCATATGCTGATGCTAAAGTTTTATTAAGTAAACATCGCCATGAATACCATGTGGTTATATGTGACTTGAACTTACCCGATGCACCTAATGGTGAAATTGTTGATTTAGTTAATCGAGCCAAAGTAAAAATGATTGCCTTAACAGGCACATTTGGTGAAAAAATGCGTGAAAAAATGATTAACAAAGGTGTTATTGATTACATCACTAAAGACAGTGTTAATGCCTATGAATATGTGGTTAATTTAGTCGGTCGATTATACGAAAACTATAGCACTAAGTTATTGATAGTTGAAGACTCCTTGATTGCTAGGAAATTAGTTCAGCATATGTTGGAGTTACAAAACTTTAATGTTTTATTGGCAGGGAATGGTAAAGAAGCTTTAACCGTCTTAGAAGAAAACCCTGATATTAAATTAGTACTAACAGACTACAATATGCCAGAAATGAATGGTTTTGATTTAACATTAGACTTAAGAAAACATCATTTAAAAGAACAGTTGGCTGTTATTGGCTTATCCGCAACGGGAAATAATGAGCTTGGAGCTCAGTTTATAAAAAATGGTGCAAATGATTTTTTAACAAAACCAGTATCATATGAAGAATTACTATGTCGTATCAACCAAAATATAGACATGTTGTTTTATATGGAAGCACTTCGTAATGCAGCCCATCGAGACTTTTTGACAAATTTATATAATCGTCGATATTTTTTTAATGAAGGCAAAGTGTTATATGAGAAATCGATTCAAAATCATCAGCCAGTAGCTGTTGCTATGCTTGATATTGACCACTTTAAACAAGTTAATGATAATTATGGTCATGAAGTTGGTGATGACTTATTAGTTTATTTTTCATATGAATTATCTAAGCAATTTGATCAACATATAGTGGCGAGATTGGGCGGTGAGGAGTTTGTTGTTCTTTTTACAAATGTAGAGTCGGAACAGGCTTTTGATTTGATGGATAAATTTCGTCAAAAAATAGCGGATGCATCAATAAAAACTGATGGAGAAACCATCAGTATGAGTGTGAGTATAGGTTTACATCATATAGCAGGTGAAAGTCTCGACGCTATGTTAAAACTAGCTGATGAAAACTTATATCGGGCAAAAAACAACGGTCGAAATCGAGTTGTTTCATCTTAAAAAAATAAGTAATAAGAAAATTAATTAATGAGAGTTCAATTACCAATTACTATCAAAATTAATCATGAATTAGCGGTTCAATTTATGAAATTAAAGTCATTTGTAAATAAATTAGAAGCACAGTTTAACTTCCAAACGATGACCGCTGGCTGGTATGGTGATGAAGACAATATTGTCGGGATCTGCTTTTCGTTAGAATCACCAGAAAGCTTTGAACAGGTTACTTCGAACACACAACTATTAGATAAAATAACACTTGCTGACGATGTGATAAGTTTTTTTGACCAAGAAAAAAATTTACGCATCTGCTTTGTTGCCATTACCGAAACGGAACAAAATCTTTTAGAACAGCACACAAAGTTACTTAAAGGCTATATCGATAAAAAATTATCTAAGGCATTAAATTTATTAACGAATGAATTAGATGTGCCTGAAATCTAATTAAAATTTAACGTGTTTTTGATAATAATTAAACGTAAGAAATATGTTAATCATAAAATAAATGCTTTAAAGTACAAAGACTAAGTTTGGTGATTTGATTTAATAAATGGTTATTCCTCAAAATAAGTACTTCCTTAAAAAGCAGCATTGCACGCGAATTTTCGCCGTTGCTTGTACCTTCATTTTGTTATTTTTACTCAGTAAAGCAAGTAACGCTTCTCAAGTTAATCACACACAACCGCAAGAACAATCAAACCCAATCGTCATGGGATACTATTCTGAATGGGCAATTTATAGCCCTAATATTCACATTCAAGATTTACCGTCTCAATTAATGACTCACCTGGTCTATAAAAGTGCCAATTTATCTAAAAATGGCGAAGTAGAAGTCGGGGATACATTTGCTGATATAGAACACTTATATCCGACAGTTAACATTGAAGAAGAAGAAGTGTTGGGTAACTTCGGCCAGTTAATTAAACTAAAAAAACAACAGCCGAATTTGAAAAATATTATCAGTATTGGCGGCTGGGGAAGATCTGAAAATTTCTCAGTTGCAGCTTCTACAAAAGCTGGCAGAGAAAAAATTGCCCAATCAGCGATTGTATTTATGCGTAAATATAAATTTGATGGTATTGAAATAGACTGGCAATTTCCTATTGGTTTTTCACCTACACCATACGATGATCAAATTCTGAGTCAAATTGATGATCCAAAAAACCTGAGTTTATTAATGGCTGAACTCAATAATCAATGCCAAGCAATAAATCTTAAGTGCTGGTTACAAGTTGTATTAGCCCCGTATTCTTTAGATGAGTACTGGCAAGCATCGTTATTGAGCGACAATGTAAATGTTGTTGTGATTGATGTCAGTAGAGTCCATGGCGATAAAGCGGATAAAACTGAACATATTTCGCCACTATATTCTGAGAAAAATGAACGCTCAATCGATCAATTAATTTCTCGATTGGTAACCTTTGGTATCGACAAACATAAAATTGTTCCGGCTATTCCATCTTTCGCTGTCGGCTGGGACGGCGTTACTCGTGAAAACAATGGCTTAAAACAAATACCAAAGCGATTAAGTTGGGGAAGCTGGGATGGTAATTCTAGTGGTGCTACAGGGATTTATAACCAAAAAAGTTTATCGTTTTTTCTCAAATCAAATCAATATAAAACCTATTGGGATGAAACGAGTAAAGCAAGTTACCTTTATACTTCAGAAAAATTTAGCGGGCACTTTATCTCTTTTGAAAACGAACAATCTATTCAAGAAAAAGTAAATTATGTTGAGAATGAAAATCTGGCGGGTCTTGCGATAAGACAGCTTCACAATGGTGATGCTGTGCTCAGAACGACGTTTTATAACTTCTATTTCCTGAAAGGGATGTATTTTAAATCTCAAGAATTTTGGTTTGAAAATAAAAGCGTACTCATTATTATGCTTCAACTATTCGCTATCGTTTTTATTGCTTTAGTGGGTGGAGTTAGCTATTCAAATAAACGTCGAAATAGAGACTACTCAGAAAGAAAGCAATTATTAAGCATACAAAATAATCTGCAAAATTTAGAATGGCCTTTGCTTAATGTATTGGCGATATCTCAAAAGCTGTCTGATAATAATTTGTTAGATAACAATACGATAAAACAGTTAGTTTCGGGAACGTCTCAACTGTTGCACCCAGTTAATTCTATACTTTCAAACACCATATTAAACAATACTGTCAATATTCAGCAAAAAACTACCATTAGTTTCAAAGCACTATTTATAACGATTAATGGTCTTTTATTAGCAAATAAACAATGCCAATTAAACTGGCGGGAACAAATTGAAGGGCAGCTGCAGGTTAATACTGCTCATTTAGAACAGCTACTTTATAATATATGCAATTTTAGTTTCGATATTAACCCGGTAAATAAAACGTTAAATTTTCAGTTCAAAGAAAGCCAGGGCGGAGTCATTATTCTTATTTCTGCTGATAAAATGTCTTCAGAATTAAAAGTGAATCATTCACAATTAAAGTCGTTATTTAGGCAAGCGAATACCTTGGGTTATCAATTAAGCTCTACTCAAGAAAACGGCATTGATTTTCAATTGTATATTCCCCATGCTAAATACAGTCACAAATTTACCCGCCAACCCAATATTATTTTTTCTAATGAAACTGCCAGACTGTCAGAAAAAATAGTCGAGCCACAAATAGGCGTTGATAATAATCAGGCAAGATCTAATGACTTAACCCTTCAAAAATTTGCTGATAATAATCAATCGAATAAAATTTATAATGAGTTGGCTTCTTTTAATTTATCTACTTTACCGAGTAAAGACCTTTATAAAGGGCTTGAACAAGCGTGTCAGTATTTTTTAGATTACCTTAATGAAGACTCAAAAATAACCATCATTCAACATGGACAACCCGTAGCTAAACTTGGCTCAGAACCAGAGGTTAACTTTCATGAAAAGATTATTAACGCGAGTGATTTTACTTTTGAAATAGTCACCGAAGAAAAGCTCAGCGATGAAAATGAACAATTAGTTCAAATCCTTATTAGCCAAACATTAATGATTCAAAAAGCTATAAAATCATTTATTCAAGAGCCTACTGTTCTTGCTGAAGTTTATGAATTAACGCGCTATAAAGAACAAATAAAGTATTTAAAAGCTGAGTCAGGTTATACCGGTATTTATTTACAAGCTAAAAAAGAACCTCGCTATATATCGATGAGACTTAGAACGATCAAACTCTATTTTGATGACAGTTTTTTAATTCAAATTCATCGCTCATATTTAATTAATCCTAAAAAAGTCAGTCATGTTCAACAAATAGCAAAACTAAAATATAACGTAGTTATTGGCTCAGAAAAGTTGCCTATTAGTCGCACTTATATTTCCGCATTAAAAGATTTTTTTCCGCAGTGGTTTAACTAGATAGCAGCAACTCTTCGATATATTTCAAGGAAACTTATACCTATCGTTTCCTTTTTATAATTTACAAAATCTACATTATTAGCGTCATAGTTCATCTTGATTTTTATCCCTATTATTGAACATTATGGTACTGTTCATGAAGTTACTAAAACAATACTTTATTATAATATCCTTTATTATCATGAGTTTGATTGTTTTTAGGGAGCGCTTTATGAAATGCTTAGTTTGTTCTATGTAAAATTAATTACCGTCTTGCTAAGGTAGCAATATGGATATAAAAGTGCTTGGTCAACATTTTAATAAAGCAGTTAAACATAACGTGTTAATAAAACTTTCCTATGAAGCTACCCTTCAAGGAAAGTATTTTTTACTGAATTTTTGACAGCGTTGTCATTATTGGTTATTTATATTTATGATACGTAACTAACTGGTTTATAAATATTCAAAGCTCTAAGACTTACACATAAAAATGACAATTATGAATAAAAATAATGATCACTATTAAGGGTTAATATAATGTCGATTAATTTTAAGAGAAATATGCTTACTATTGCTGTGTGCAGTACCTTTTCTTTAGCGAGTTCAGGAGTAGTATTTGCACAGGAATTAAATGATAAAAAGCAAGCTGAAAATGCAGAAGAACTTGAAGTCATTGAAGTACTTGGTATGCGTCAAAGCGTTCAAAGTGCGCAAAGTTTAAAAAGACACGCTGATACCGTAAAAGATGTCATTACATCGACAGACATTGGAGCATTGCCTGATAAATCTGTTACTGAAGCACTTCAGCGTGTACCTGGCGTAACGATAGAACGCTTCGCTGCATCTGATGATCCAAAGCATTATGCCGATGAAGGCACAGGGGTATTAGTTCGTGGTTTAGATCGCGTGCGCTCAGAAATTAATGGTCGAGATGCCTTTAGCGCTAATCCGTATGGTGGACTAAGTTATGAAGACTTTCCCGCTGAGCTATTGGGCGCAGTAGAAGTTGTAAAAAATCAAACCGCAGATCTTATCTCTGGTGGCATTGCCGGTACAGTTAACTTAATTACTCGAAAACCATTTGATTCAGATAAACGTCTATTTTCGTTCAATGCTAAAGCCAACTATAGTGATTTTCGTGAAGAAACAACGCCTTCTTTTTCAGCATTATTTTCTGATACGTGGGAAACCGATGCTGGTAAATTTGGTGTGCTGGTCGCCGGTTCACAATCTAAATACAAAACTCGCGGTGATGGCGTTGGTTTAGGTAACTTCCACAGTCGTGGTCCTGCTGATACTTTCTCATATGATGAGTGGGGCACACCAAGCCCAGGCATTAGCTCTGGTCAATATTCAAATCCTTGTATTCCTGGAGATACAGGCTGGCGTGGATGTGAAGGTATGGGCTTTGCAGATACCGTTCAATATTCAGATGAAGACGCTGCTGCTTATACGCCTCCTTTTGAAGGGACGGCATTGTCGGATCAACAAGACGGAGTTACATGGTATACCCCTGCGGCTATTCATATGAGTACAGCTGAAAATGATCGTAAGCGTCAAGGTTTCACTGGATCACTACAATGGGAAAGTAAAGACGAAAGAATTAAAGCGACGTTAGAGCATATTAGCTCTGAAGCTTCTCTGGAATATACTGAGCACCAGATTGGTCAAGCGGCACAAGGCTTTATTTCTGACTTGCGTTCATCGCATGATTGGGTTGACGGTGGTAGTGGTTATGAACGTACATTCGATAATAACGGCTTTTTAACATCGGGTGTTGGCTTAGGAACGCATTCGGGCGTGCCATTGATGTACCGTACCCGTTGGAATTATAACGAAAACACAGTGAAAGATACGTCCTTTAATCTGACATTCCAAGCCACAGACCGTTTAGGTCTTGAATTTGATTATCAGCGTATAGATTCCGATCAAGTTGTACACAACTACGGTATGGCTGGGCAAACTCGTGGTGGTCACGTTGCAAATGTGTCACCTTATTTTCTTGATTTACGTGGTTCAACGCCAACGGTTGAATATCTAAGTGATAATATTTTAACCCCTGGTTATGCGCCTGATGCTGATGGTAACCCCATCATGAGTGAGCCAAATGTCTTTTTAGCTTCGGGGATGGAGCAGGAAGAGCACAATACCGCTGAATCAGACAGTTACAAGTTCAATGTTTCTTATGAAC
>JAQWHO010000166.1 GCA_029249355.1 Thalassotalea sp. | reverse complement strand
CCTAAGCCTAAATGTGGTCGTTTATCTTCCTTATTAATATCATCATGATCTTGATGGTTATCACGAATAGAAATCATCGAGTCGAATAACCTTTCGGTCATTTGCTCAGGTAGATAACGACCGTTGTTACTAATATGCAGTAATAAAGCATGTTTCTTTTGTTCTACTGAAAGTGAGATTTTTTGATCTTGACTAAACTCTACAGCATTACTGATCACTTTATCGAGTAATTGCGCGATATGCTCTGGAGAGCCATTTATTTGAGCTGTTTTCTCACTAAAATTGGTTTGAAAAGTATAATTGCCATAAATTTGTTGATACCCCTGCAAACACCCATTTAACACGTCATAAAAATTAAATTGCGTTTTGTCAGTGTTTTTCAACATCTGCTCTAATCTAGTCGCTTCACTCATATTGGTTAATATTAAATTTAATCGCTGCAAACCTTGTTGGGCTCTATCGATATATGCATTAGTTTGGCTCGGGAGGTTTTTTTGCATAGTTAAATTTTCTAACGAAGTACGTACCACGGCAATAGGTGTTCTTAATTCATGTGAAAGGCGAGATGACATATTTTCAAGATAATGATTATATTGACTTAACCGGCTAACCGCCGTTGAAAAGCTCCGCGATAAATCACCAATTTCATCATTTACCTTGGAAGCCGTCATTACTTCATTAATTCTGCCGTGTTCATCAATCGCTTGCTCTGCTTGGTTACGTAAAGCCCGAATGCGATTCGAAATGCGACTAGCAAAAAAGAAGAAAGCTAAAATACCAAAAATCATAATCGCTAAAATACTGGTGAATAACTTTTCTAATGCCTGATTTCGTACGGTACGAATACCATTATTTGTTTCTTCAACGATCACCGCGCCATGAACCTTATTGCCAAAATAGATGGGGTACGCAGCGGTTAAAATAACCGCTTTGTTATCACTTGATAAACGCCATTGCGATTGAGGCTCTCCAGCTAGCGCTGAAACAATATGTTCACCCGTTAAATTTTGTGCATCATAAAGCTGATCAATAAATGCTTTTGGTGGTTGTGTGAGTAGATGATTCAGAAGAGGTTTTAGTAATTTCTTTAGTGAAGCATGCCAATCAGTATCTGGATTATTGTTAATGTTTTTTTGCCAAAAGCCATTTGCACGTTGAATATCTCCTGCTTTAGCGAGCACTCGATGATGTTGATCAACCACCCAAATGCTTGAATTGGTGTAGCTCATTCCTTTTACAATACGTTCAATTTCTGGGGATGGTACTAATATTGTGCCTAAAGAACTGGCATTAGTAGGGTCTGCGCTAGCAATTGTACTTTTTGTGATGCCAAAAGGCTCATCAACATCATGAATAGCAAACGCTAAATTATCGCTAATGTTTTTGAGGGGGATTCGAAATTCAATATTATATCCTTGAGTGGTTTCTAACCATTTCCCTTGAATAAAGCGTGTAGGCTTTGGCGCAATTAGCGTGTTATTTTGTATTTGAAAAACGTCAAGCCAGCCGGGCTGTTTATTTGATAACAAAAATCGTTGGAATTCACCCGATGGCGTTGTAAAGCCAAGCTCTAAACGATCATTTAGCTCAATGCTGCGAGCATTATTATTTCTGTAAATTACATTGTCATCTATAACACTAATGAAGAAATATAAATATTTATCAAATTTACCTACTGCTGCTGTGTAGTTATTGCTTAGAGCCGTTATAGAAGGAAGGGCAGAGTTTTCTGAAAATGTTAATTGGTTGTTCGCACCATAATAATGAGCTTTCGCAATATAGTTTGGCCAATCTTGATGATGACCATCTAGATTAATCGGTTGTGAAAGTTGATAGCCATATAAATCTTTGCCTTTTTCTACGCTAGGTAAAAAACTTGCTTGATTATTAAATAGGTTAGGCCGTTCATGTAAAGCGGTCGCTAATGCTCTTGCTGTTCCTATGATGGTTTGTTCTTGACCAAAACGTAGATATTTTTCCATTTCCCAAACGTATTGATAACCAAACCAAGGAATAGCAACTAAAAATGATGAAAGTAATAGCAGCTTACTACGAAGGCCAAATCTGAAATTCATGACTAAGTTGATGCCTTATCATTGTTAGCATTGCTTATTCCTTGTTCCCATCGATAACCCATACCATATACGGTTTCTATACAGTCGAAAGCTTTATCAAAAGCGATAAATTTTTTTCTGATCCGTTTTATATGTGATGTGATCGTACTGTCGTCGACATAAATTTTTGAATCTTGCATTAACTGCTGACGATTTTTAACATGCCCAGGTTTTTTCGCTAGGGCATAAACCATCCAAAACTCGGTGATTGTTAAATCAATCGTTTGATGTTGCCAACTTACTGACATACGTTGGCTATCAATCGTTAAATCATTAATCGTCAATAAATGGTCTTGTTCAGTGGGTTTACTTAACGCATCTTCTCTTCTAAAAAGGGCAGAAATTCTTGCAGTTAAATGCGGTAAACTAATGTCTTTGGTTAAATAATCATCAGCACCAATGCGTAAGCCGGATACGGTATCAACATCGTTATCTCTTGCTGTTAAAAATATAATTGGTAATGTCACGGATATATTTCTTAACCATTGGCACAAAGTAAAGCCACCGTCGTATTCTTGTTCAAGGCCAATATCTAAAATAACTAAATGGGGTAATTTTATACTAAAGGCTTGAGTCGCCGATTCTCTATTTGCGAAGGTTTGTACTTGGTAACCTTGTGAGCGCAAGACATCAGCATAGTTTTCTCTAATGGCTGCTTCATCTTCTACAATCGCAATTCTTTTCGACATTTTCGTTTATTCACCTTGTTGAAAAATAATAGGTTTAGTTGAATGTGCACATATAAATATTGTGACACCGACACTATATAAAAGTTTGCGATTAAATACCCGTAATTAACAATATTGCCATATTGTTGCCACATTTGTTCAGCATATTGCCATTTTTGTGTCCTTTGAATAGCTTTTTTAATTGTTTAAATAGGCTCATGAAGGATGTTTCTTAAAAAAAGAGAAAACATTCAGTAACCGAGAAATCTTAAATAATCAATAAGGGTATCATTATGAAAAACTTACTAAATAACCAAAACATTAAAAAAACAACTTTAGCGTGCTTTATTGCTTCAACATTAGCAATTTCACCGGTAATGGCAAACAATGCAAACCAAGTTGAAACAATTAATAAGGCAGATCAACATAAAGAAAATGAAAATATTGGATTTGGTACCGGATTGGTTTTAGGTGCTGTTGTTGCAGGGCCCATCGGAGCATTCGTTTCAGGTATTGTTGGTGTGCTGACCGCAAAACATATCAATATTGCTAATGATAAGGATGAGTTAACGGCGCAACTTTCGACAGAACAAAATCAACACCAATTAGCATTAGAAAAATATCAGCAAAAGTTACAATTAGTTGAACGTGAATATCAAGATGAATTGCTAGCACTACAAAGTAGCCAACATAATACGACTCAACTTCAAGCTGAAAATTTATTAATGAGTTTACAATTTTCTACAGGTTCGAGTGAGCTAAAGCCGCATTATCAAGGTCAAATTGATTCATTAGTTAGTCTACTAAAGCAAGCGCCTGAATTAATGATAGATTTATCAGGGTATACAGACTTACAAGGTAACGAAGACCTTAATCATGCTTTATCTATCGCTCGAGTGAATGCGGTAAAACACGTTTTGTTAAATCAAGGTATCAATGCAGAACGTATTAATTTATATGCTTTTGGTGAGAAATCGCCTGTTGTTGCTAATAATGAACATGAAACAAGTTTTTATGACCGCCGTGTTGTTATTAAATTAAAAACACTGAGCTCACTAAGTGATGATTCAAAACGTAACCAACAAACGGTGAGTAATTATTAATAGTTATAAAGTGACAAGTAAATAATATAAATCCAGATATTTTATTTAGATTAATCTAAAAAAACCAAGGCATTTACCTTGGTTTTTATCTTTGCAATTTTAATTCTGAAAATAATATGGGTTAGTACTAAATGATTAAATAATTCAATAATATGAAATAATCCTGGTTATTCAAGATCATTTCGCTAAAGGCGAAATGTAACCATCAGGTTTTAGGGCTAACACATCACAATTTAAATTATCTATTAAATGCTCAGCGGTATTGCCGATCAATGCAGCTGAAATACCTGTTCGTCCAATTGTTCCCAAAATTACAAGTTCGGCATCAAGTTCATCAGCAAGCCTAACAATAATATCTTCAGGCAAGCCTTCTTCTACATGGGTGTGTTCTTTACTGATACCGAATTTATTAGCATGCTCATTCATAGCGTCTATATGATGATTCAGCATTGATTCATTATATTCACTGGCATTAAATTCTGGGATTTCTATGGCGATATTCACCGGGGTTCCAGGAAAAGAATTAACTAAATGAACATTTGCTTTGACCAATTTAGATAAATTTATGGCTTCTTCAGTAATTTTAAAATTAAGTGATTGATGTTCAGTTTCGTCACTGCCAACATTTAAAGCGGCGACAATATTTCCGTTCATTGGCCATAAATGTTCTTTGACGAGTAATACCGGACAAGGGCATTTTCTTAGAATATGCCAATCGGTAGGCGTAAAGATTACCGATTTTAACTTATCATGTTGATGTGTTCCTTTAATAACAATGTCAAAGCCATTGTTAATTACCTCTTCAATAATGGGTTCAAAAGGTCGGTTGTGCCAAATTACTTTAATTTCAATTGGAGTATCTTCATGAGGGATCGTTTTAATTAGCTCATTTAGCCACTGTAAACGATCATTAATCAATGATTGTCTCATTGCTTCACGTTCATCACTTGATAGCATGGTAGTCATTTCATAAGAAAAATCATAAATAGATAAAAATGCAGTGATGCTAGCCTTGGTTTGTTTGGCAAGTTCTATCGCTCTTTTAAGTGCTTTTTGATCTTCTGTGGTTGGATCAATGATCGCTAATATTTGATGATATTTTTCCATTATATTTCCTATTTAACCCATGCTTAATGATTACTTTCTAGTATAGTTAAATTCTTATATAACACGAAGTTAAAGGTTGTTTTAAATCAAATTATACTGATTGAATAATTAAAAATATATATTAGAGTAAGGTACGAGGATACAAAAGATAAACGTGCAGCTATGTAGCAGCACAATCTTCTAGTTTGTCACTATCTAAAATAGTAATAAGTTTACCGTCAACTTGTATTAAGCCATTTTTATGAAAACGATTTAATAAACGACTAATTGTTTCAACAGTTAAACCAATATAATTACCAATATCACTGCGTGTCATCGTTAATCTAAATTCAGTAGAAGATAATCCTCTCGCATGATAACGCGCACTTAATGTACTAAGAAATGTAGCTAAACGCTGTTCTGCATTCTTACGATTAAGTAAGGTTAACATTTCTTGATCAGTTTTGATTTCTGAACTCATCATCCGCAAAATTTGCTTCTTTAACTTTGGCATATTGTTAGATAACGCATCTAATGTATTATAAGGAATTTCACAGACCATAGATGTTTCAAGTGCTTTTGCGAAACTAGGATGCTCTGATTCAGCAATAGCATCAAACCCCAATAAATCACCAGCTAAATGAAAACCGGTAATTTGCTCTTCACCACTTTCATTCACGGTAAACGTTTTAAAAGTTCCTGAACGAATAGCATAAAGAGATTGCATCTTTTGGCCGTCTTGAAAAATTTGCTCTCCCTTATGAATAGGGCGTTTACGGTCAATAATTTGATCGAGTGTTTCCAACTCTTTATCATTAAGCGAGTAAGGTAAACAAAGTTCACTGATACTACAGTTTTGACAATGAATATGTTGTTGTGCAGAGCATTCGTTCTTGTACATATTATCCTTAATAACATTAGGGCAATTACCGACATCATTAATGGTATTAAATCATCAGTGTGTATGCAATCTTTAACGTATATATCCCATAAATTATTAAGAATGTTGCCATAAACTTACGAAACAAAGAATTTTGGAGTAACGTTTTCACTTGAACAACGCCAAATGATACGGTTAATAAAGCGGGTAAAGTACCTAAACCAAAAAAGGTCATGATTAGTGCGCCATTAATTGCACTGCCACTGGCAAGTGACCAAGTTAGTGTTGAATAAACTAAACCGCATGGTAGCCACCCCCACAATGCCCCGAGAAGCAATGATTTTTTAACTGTATTGATTGGAATTAATTTTTTACTAAAAGGTGATAAAAATTGCCAAATACGTTTGCCAATAAACTCAATTTTAGTTAACCACATTAACCATTGGCCGATATATAAACCAAGAAACACAAGAAACATACCTGCTATAACTTTCAAAGCAACAATCGGAAAACCTAGGTTTTTAATTGCTAATGAACCGGTAAACCCAGCGATGGCACCAATAATAGAATAGGAGAAAATACGTCCAATATTATAACTTAATACATAGGGTGTTTTAGATATGTGTTGTTGTGGTAGTGCAGACGTAAGCATAGTTGTTATACCTCCGCACATAGCAATACAATGTCCTCCACCAACTAATCCGATGATAAAGGCTGAAATTAAATCTAAGTCCATTGCTCATTACTAATGTTAAATGACATCTATGAATGCAGATTAACACTTTTTTGTAGTCGTCAAAAAGGTCTATTTAGTTATTCATTAAACGATGGAGGTTCCTGTTCTATTAACGACATAAAACAAACAATCGTTTTTAGCTATTTTATAACTTGGTGTTGCCATAAAAATGCGTAAATTGGTTGCACAAACCAATTGGTTATCACGTACAGTAAAATACTCTGAGATAACGTCTTCATGACTTTCATTGATTAATTGCAAATTGTCCAACCCATTTTCATCTAACCAGCCCAGCATTTGCCCTTTATGAGCACCGCCAAAATTAAATTGTTCAATTTTAGCAAGCAAAGTAACACCATCATTTCCTTCATTATGGGTGCTGTAAAATAGGCTTTTACCTTGCTTAAGCTCCAATCTAAGTGGCTTATAAACAATTTCAACAGATTTTTTTTGCTGGAAATTATCAATTGAAGGACAACGAGCAATTTGCTCAATTCCTTCATAAGCAACTTCATGTGCTTGTTCGTCATTTGCACCACCACATTCGACAGTGATCGTTGGACAATTAAAGTCTTGTTCCATGAGGGCCCCTAATTCTAACCCAGACAAAATAATGGCATCACAAAAAAAGGATGTAAGTGATAAACCTCGGGTTGATAATAAAGACGAAACGGCGAAAGCAGGCCCCGATCCTGAAGTATTATGTAAGTCAATAACTGCTTCAGGGCGGACTTCTTGAATAATTTTCTCTATAATTTTTGCGCGCTGATAATACCCCTTATTATTATCACTGCCAAAGCATCGGTTTATATCAATCCCTCCTTCTAAAATTCGATGACTTAAAAGGGGAGTAGCGTTAGCTGCTTCTACTGAGCATATAATAAAACGGATATTAGTTTCCGGTGTGGGAAGCTCTTTATGTGAAGTAAGCCATCGGTGAATTGCAATTAATCCAGAAGGTTCATTACCATGCAATAATGTCACAATAACACGACACCTGTTCTGATCCTTACCTGAAATATCTATGACGGTTGGTACATCTAATGAAAGCAAAAATTGTTTAAAATCTGCCTTTAAGGTTATTCCATTTGGATTCTTTAAGTATTCGATGTCACTAAAATCTATGTTCATAATTATTCCCATAATGCTACTGGCTGACAGCTTCTACTATTTTTGATATAGCGTTGAACGAGTTTTTGGCATGCTTTGTCATTGTGCATTTGTTTCTTTAAATCTGATAACGTTTCGATTTGCCAAATAGCGCCAGTAAACTGTTTGGCTAAACGTTGCTCTATTATATTTAAGTAATACTGTGCTTCTTTTGAATCTATATTGAGAGAAACCAACCCTTTTAGTGCTGTCGGCAATAATTTTTCAATTACCTTTTTTATATCAATTTCTTGGGGCTGATATTTATTTCCACTTGGCCATAAAATCTTTGCATCAAGACCAAATTGCGCTGCGCGATAAAAGTTGTACTCTGCAAAATTGAAAGGGATGTAAGCTATTAATTCTTCTATATCATCTTGTAAACCTGTCGCTAGACCTATGGCGAAAGCAGCGTTGGCTATCATATCTATTGACGTTGGACCTGCGGGTATCGCTCTAAATTCTAGCCTAATATGGCCATTATTTTCTGCACTATAAACAGGACGATTCCAAGGCCAAATTGTGCCAAGATGCAAGCAGAGTTCATTTAAAGCTAAGCTAGTTTTAGATGCTTCTTTGTCTATATACGGGATCAAAGGAGAATATAGTGACACTGTTTGAGCAAAAAACTCCCAAATACTATTTCTCAACCAACCATGACCAAAACTTACACGGGTAGGTTGTTGCCACTGATATTGATCTCTATGACGAATATCTAAGGATTGCTTAAATAGAGCTATTCGTGTTTCATGCCATAATGTATTGCCTAAAAATATAGGCGAATTTGCTGAAATAGCGGTAACTAATGACAGAGTGATTTGAGCTGCATTATAAGTATTCACCAATTGTTCAGGCTTAGTCATTAAGTGTACTTGAAAAGAAGTATTTGCACCTTCTGCACAAATATCTGAAAAATCAACACTTAATGAATATTTACCATTAATGTTTATTTGAAAATTTTCTCCTCTTTGTTGATATAAATGCTCAGCTAAGCAATTGTATCTGGGAAGATTGGTCATGCATTCAGTATTTAAATGCTTTTTTCTTAACGTAGGTAAAATACCAATAGGGGTAATATTAGTTTGGTGTTGTTCTGCCAATTTTTCTAACCTATCGGTCTTTTCGCTCAATTCATTATGTAAATGACTGAATGGTTTTCCCATTTGTGGAAATGCCGAAAGGTTGAGTTCCAAATTATATTGGTTTAATTCAGGTTGGAATTGTTTGTCTTTTAATTCATTTAATAGAAACTTATTATTTAACTTAGGCTCTCCATCTTTATCAACAAGGTATAATTCTAACTCTGCACCAATTTTTAACTCTTCTTCGCCAAAATTTGGTTTACAAATATTAACTTTTAGTTGCTCAAGTTGCTCAAATAACTTATTTTGAAAAAGTGTATAGTCATTCTGACTAAAGCTTGTTCTGTCAATATTTTGTCCCACAATAGTCACTCCTTTTGTTAACTTATGTCCAGCATGTCATACTCATAGTTATAGCTTGTTGATTAAGGTCAATAAAATTTTTATTAGGCTTTTAATTTTAAAAAGGAAAATAAATGCAACAATTGATAACTCAGGCTTTATTGCAAGTTGAAAAGTTTGTGATAGGTAAACCAGAACAAGTAAGATTATCGCTTGCTTGTTTATTAGCTAAAGGGCACTTGTTAATTGAGGATTTACCGGGAATGGGTAAAACGACGTTAGCTCATATGTTAGCTTCATCATTAGGGCTCAGCTATCAACGTGTGCAATTTACCAGCGATCTTTTACCTGCCGATGTTATTGGTGTTTCAATTTTTGACACTAAAAACCATAGTTTTACTTTGCATAAAGGTCCCATATTTAATCAAGTTGTTTTAGCCGATGAAATAAACCGAGCGAGCCCAAAAACACAAAGCGCTTTATTAGAAGCTATGGAAGAAAACAGTGTTAGCATTGACGGAAAGACGCATTCTTTATCTACGCCATTTTTTGTGATAGCGACTCAAAATCCTCTGTTTCATGCAGGAACATACCCATTACCTGAATCTCAGCTCGATCGTTTTATGATGAGAATTTCATTAGGTTTCCCAGATAAATCAGCAGAAAAAGCAATTTTAAAAACGGCTAACAAACCGCTAAAGCATTCTGATATCAGCCCGTCAATTTCACTTGAACAACTACAGGAAATGCAATCACAGATAAATGAAGTTTATGTGTCAGACGCTATTCTTGAATATATTATTGCCTTGTTTCAATATACACGCTCAGGTGAGCTATCAGTGAATCCGCTTTCACCGCGAGCAGGAAAAGCTTTAGTTGCTGCCGCAAAAGCATGGGCATTTATGGATGACCGTGATCATGTGTTACCAGATGATATTAAATCTGTTTTTCCTTCTGTATGTGAACATAGAATGGCAGGGCGTCATGCACAAGAAAATGAATCATATTCAAAGCAACTATTAACCTCTGTTGATAGTGAACAGTTTATTACGTTAGAAAGTTAATCATTTATGAGAGAGTTTTGTCTATGCAAATTCAAATAAAGCATTCTCTTAATCAACTTATCAATCAACGGTTTACTTTGTGGTTAAACCGTCGAATGCCAAGTAAGGCTTCACAAAAGCTTGCCCAAAAAAATATTTTTATCTTACCCACTCGTTTTGGTTTAGCTTTTATCGTATTTATTATTTTGTTATTTATTCTTGGTACAAACTATCAAAACAACTTAATTATCATCATGTGCTATTTATTCAGTAGCTTATTTATTACTACGATGTTTTACAGTTTTTTCAACATGGCGGGGTTGTCTATTTCAGCAAAAGGGACTTATCGTGGCTATCAAGATGAACTAGTTTCAGTCCCAGTACAAGTAGCTGCTGAGCAGATAAAACAATCGTTTAGTTTCAATTTTTCTAATCATCAACAAGTTGATGTTTGCGTGATCAATGAAAGTAAAACGATAATTTTACCGGTTAAATTTTATCAAAGAGGTAAGCGAACATTAAATCGTTTGATTATCTCAAGTGAATACCCACTTGGGCTTTTTAAGTGTTGGACAAAATTACAATTTGATATTGACGTTATAATTTATCCTAAGCCTTTAAAATGTTCTTTTTCCTCGCACCATGCAAATACGGAAATGCCTGATGAACTTCAAGAAAATCATAATGATGGTATGATAAATGGTGAAGATTTTTACGAATTAAAACACTATCAGAAAGGTGAGCCTCTTAGTCATGTGGCATGGAAGCAAGTGGCGAAAGGTGATGTATGGCAAACAAAGCATTATAGCCAACCGCAAAGTCATGCTGTTTTACTGTCATTAAATGAAATGCCGAGTCACTCTCTTGAAAATAAACTTAGTAACCTTTGTTATTTAGTGTTGCAATATCACCAAGCAGGCGTTGAATTTGCATTAAATTTGGAGGGGTTCGCTGAAAATGCATTAATTGAGACTGGCTCAGGAGAGCAACATTTAAAAGAGTGTTTATCATCACTCGCTACGTTTCATAAAAATCCCACAACCCATAATTATTCATAGGTGTGTGATGATTTTTAATCAAATAACTAAAGCAAAAAATAAAACGCTTAACACTTTTGTATTACCGGAAAAGCTTAAACTACCATTAGTATTTATTCAAAGCTTAAATTTACTGACTTTATCAACAGAACTTTCATTATGGTTTATCACCTTAGGAAGCTTATGTTTGATTTGGCAAATGGCAATACACCGACAAATAATCCCACGTCCATCTCGTCTGATTAAGTTTTTTGTTTCCGTCGTTGGTTGTTTACTTTTAGCGATTTCTGCAAGAGAGATGGGCGTTTTATTAGGCATGATCCATTTACTGTGTTTAGCGTATTTATTAAAGCCATTTGAAATGAATACGCGCAAAGACTTTTATCAATTAGCGGTTTTAGGATTGTTTATATTAGCTACGTCCTTTATTTTCATGCAATCGATCTATTTCACTGCCTTTATATGTACTTTGATAATAGTGAATTTCGCTTGGCTAGTCAGTTACTTTTCATCAGAAAAACGCATAAATGTTCAGGTAAGAACCTCACTTAAATTAATAGGGCAAAGTCTCCCATTAGCAATTGTGTTATTTATATTTTTTCCTAAAATTTCACCTTTTTGGCACGTACCGTTGGCAAATTCAGCGAAAACAGGTTTAAGTGATTCGGTTTCAATCGGTGATATATCTAAATTGGCGTTATCGAACGAATTAGCTTTTAGAGTGGAGTTTACCGAACAGGCACCTAACTATAGTCAAATGTACTGGCGGGCTTTAGTGTTAGATCAGTTCGATGGCGTAACATGGCGAAGAAGTAAAAAATTAAAACAAGACATTCTTACAAAAGCTCAGTTGGAGCAACAACTTGATTTCACAAAAACTCAATTAAGCTATCAAGTAATTACTGAGCCTAGTTATCAACGGTGGTTATTTGCTTTAGATGTAGCAAGGCTCGATGACGTTAAACAAAATAAAATTGTCTACCAGCTCTCAGATCAAACACTATTAAGCCGTGAAAATATTGCACAACCAATGTCATATACGGTGACTAGTTTTATTAATAACCAGATAGAGCTTTCTTTAAATAAAGCAGGGCAAAATAATAATACTTATGTTGATAAACAATCTAACCCAAGACTTATGGCGTTAGCTCAAAAGCTCAAGCGAGATTATTCAGAACCACTCGCCATTGTTCAACAGGTGCTAAGCAAGTTTCGTAAAGAACAGTTTAGATATACGCTCAGTCCGCCATTGCTTAGCAATAGCAGTAACAATAATAGCTTAGATGAATTCTACTTTAAAACTCAAGCTGGCTTTTGTGAACATTACGCCAGTAGCTTTACTTTTCTTATGCGCGCCGCCGGTATTCCAGCTCGAAT
>JAQWHO010000165.1 GCA_029249355.1 Thalassotalea sp. | reverse complement strand
TTTTTTCAGCTCCTTCATAGCACAAAAACAATCCACCCAAAATCATCAATACCGTTATTAATGGTGGATATATCGCACTGATCAATAATGCTGCAGGCACCAAAATCAACTTATTAAGAAATGAGCCCTTGGCAACAGCCCATACAACCGGTAACTCTCTTTCGGCTTTAACCCCGGAGACTTGTTCGGCATTTAAGGCGAGATCATCACCTAAAACACCCGCTGTTTTTTTCGCTGCAACTTTCGATAAAATAGCCACGTCATCTAGAACTGTTGCAATATCATCAATAAGTACTAATAAACTTGAACCCGCCACACACTTCCCTTCTTAAAATATTAAAGCCAATGTTATAAATCACTTATAGCATTAATTAACGGCTCTCCCAATATTTTTACTTTATTTCTTATTTAATTATTACTAAGTCCTTGCTAAATCAAAAAACCAGTTGTACCATTACATCAAAGGGTACAATAAATTAAACCTAGGTAATGATGGAAATAGTCATTGAAATTGAAGATCCAACCCCTTTATTTACTCAACTCGTTGAGCAAATAAAAAATGCCGTTAAAGATGAAAAGATTAAACCTGGTGACGCATTGCCATCTATTAGACAGCTTGCTAACGATTTAGAAATAAACAGTAAAACAGTCGCTAAAGCCTATCGATTACTTGAAAGGGATTCGGTTATACAAGCGAAAGGTTATAGAGGCACCTTTATTCATCAAAATGCTATTGAAAATTGTGCTTTTGATATTAATCGTTGGATCACAGCTCAATTAAAAGAGTCTGTCGCTTTGCTGAAAAAATCAGGGGCAACTGATTCTGAAATTAGAATAGCGTTCACCCAAGTAATGAACAATAACAAACATTAAGGAACAATTATGAGCATGTCTATTATTATACTTTTAGTAGTGATCAGCCAAGTTTGGCTGCTTTCATATTTCTATCCAAAACAAGTTGTTAAGCGTATTAACTTTGTTTTAAATAATTGCCCTGAAAAAGATTATCCAAAACTTTATCCAGTGCCTTCAGAACGAATTAAAACAATCAAACTTGTTTATCAAATGTTGAATTACTTGTTTATTCTTTTCGGTGCGGGGCTGATAATTTATTTTACTTATGTCGTGCCAGATTATCGTCAATACATCAATATACTGGATGATTTACCGTTATTATTTGGCATTGTTCAATTTATGCCATTATTTATTTTAGAGCTTCTTGGATATAAACATTTAAAATTAATGCGACAAAAAAATACGCAAACAAGTCGTAAAGCAGAACTTCAGCCCAGACTTTTATTTAACTTTGTATCGCGCTTTCATCTAGTACTGGCAGGGTTAACTTACATAAGCTTTATAATTTATGAGTTATTTCTCTGTAACTTTAACCTCAACTTTGACGCGTCAATAAAAATTGGAACTTTAACTTTAGTGAATATTTTGTTTATTGCTATAGGGATGGCTAATTTATACGGTAAAAAGCGTGATCCTTATCAGGGAACTGAGGAGAGAAATAAACAAACCAAATTCGTGTTCGAGTCTTTTGTTTTTATTAGTATCTTTATGACAATATATTTAATGATGCATTCTTGGGCTAACATTTATGAGTTAAACAATCTTGAAGTGCTAATAAATAGTCTTTATTTTCAAGTGTTAGCTTTGTTCAGTATTGGCGCATTATTGGGGCGTTTTAAAATTAGTGAAATGAATTTTGATGTATACAAAGCCGATATAACCGCTTAATAAGTTATTAAAATATCAATAAAAAAGGATATATCTTTGGCAGATATATCCTTTTTCTTTATTAAAGGTTAAAGATTAACAGGCTTACTTATCAGCACGGCCCATAAATTTACGTTCTTCGGTATTTACTTTAATTCTATCACCGGTAGAAATATGTTCAGGCACTTGTACTGTTAGACCTGTCGATAAAATTGCCGGTTTTGTTCTTGCTGTAGCTGAACCACCTTTAATTGATGGGTCTGTTTCTGTAATTTCAAGCTCAACACTTGCTGGCACATCGACGCCTACAGGTGAACCATCAACCAGAATTACCGATAAACCTTCAGTTGCCTCGGTAATAAACACGACTTCGTCTTCAATCGATGATTTGTTTAAGTTGTATGGTGTGTAATCTTCATTGTCCATAAAAACATATTCATCACCATCAATATAAGAAAACATGGCAGCACGACGACTTAAATCAGCAAAATTAAGCATGTCTGAATCTTTAAACGTTTCATCAAGTTTACCGCCAGTAACTACATCGTACATTCTCATACGATATAAACTGCCACCCGCTCTTCCTTGTGGAACAGAACGTTCAATATCTTTAACAATTAACACTTTACCGTTGTGCTCTATTGCTGCATTTTTTTTAATGTCACTTGCCTTAGGCATAAAATTTGTCTCTAAAAAATAAATTAAAAGGAAAATACCATGTTCAGTTGTTTTATCAAGCGCTAATACGTTAACAGCACGCTTTAGATCAAAAGATTAACCGTATTTGTTATCCATTTACTATTACGTTTTATCCATTATCTAACCTATTTACAGGTTAACTTCATGCGATAAAATGTAATCTAAACCACCGGTAATAACAGCTACTTGCGCTAAATCACACTGCTCAGTGGTTGCAATAGGGCTATCTGGATACACTTCAGTCGTTGTAACAAATTTTGCATCAGAGAACCCCATGCACAAACCAAGCTCTCTTGCTGGATAATTAATCACACCAAATTGTGACAGTTTCGCACCAATTAGCTGACCATTTTCATCTGCAGGAGCTATATGAGTAACTTTTTCAACGTTTTTGATAATGGCGGTTTGAAATTCATCTTGAGGATTTGGCGTATTACCAACCAAATAAAAGCCATCTGGAATATTCCAGTTATCATGAACTTCAGCGTCACGCGCAGCTAAAGCGGGTCTAAATTCAGAGTTGTCTGAATCAGTCGTTTCATGCAGGTCAAAATGCGCGATTAATTCAACATTTAATGATTTAAGATAAGTCATTAATGCTACGGGCTCTTCTGCTGGGCTGTTTTCATAAAATGAACGATTCGGATCTATCGCATTTGGATTCCATCGATTAATGGTTTCATAACCCCATAGGCTTAAACACGGCGCGATAATAATATTAAAATACTGGCTATATTGTTGAGCTTGTTCTTTTGCAAAGAGTAACGCACCTTGCACACCACTTGTTTCATAACCATGTACACCACCAGTAACAAGCACAGTTTTTTTATTAACATCAAAATTCTTGGTTTTAATAATAAATAAAGGATAACGAGCTTCATCAATAGCTAATGCGCCATATTGCTCAATATCAAAATCATTATTTAGTGCATGAATTTTTTTTAGTACTTCGTCGTTGTATGAACGTTTTATGGTTTGCTGTTGAAACCACTCTAGCTTTTCTTGGCTCCCCCACGGTTTTCCTGTAACACCTACTGGGTAAGCTTGTTGTTCGTTCATAGTTAACCTTATTAGCTTGTTTTAATTATTTATTTGCGTATTTAGCGTCGATAATCGAGATTTTATCTTGCGATGTTTACATAAGCAATAAAATGCTTTTAGTTAAACGAAAGTTTACATCCCACAAAATACTCGCTAAAAACACAGCTATTCGCGTGGAAAAGAGAAATGTGCTAAAAATACAAAAGTATAAGTATTTAAAACTTATAAATGTTCATTCTTCGAGTAGTAAATTATTGAAACGCAAATGTTAGATGTAAACACTTCTTACCATTTATTAGGTGGCTTAGGCTTTCTTTGCTTCATATTTACGTTTTATTTTTGGCTTAGTAATCGGCAACTTCCTGGAACAAAAGAGTTACTCGGATATGGTATTTGCTTATCATTAGAGTCATTTAGCTATTCATTTATTTCTTCGTACGATATAAATATTGCTGTTTTGATTTCCAATACAGTCGCTTTTACTACTTTATTATTTCTAAAGTTAAGTTTAATAAAGTTATTGAAAGTAAAAATAAATTACCATTTTTTTATTTTTCTCTATATTTTAGGTTTAATACTCTCTTTATTGTATTTCTTCAATAATACTTCAACTCAAATTAGAATATCGAGCTTAGGATTTATTTTCACAATTCAATATGCCTTACTAATTTTGATGCTGATAAAAGGCAGCCGTTTACATTATCCAAAGCAAATATATTTTATCAGTATCTGTTTAATCATAAACATGCTCGGTAATTTCACTTTTTCAATCACAGAGGTTTTAACCATAAGGAATACTGCTATATTCTCTAGTGATGTCGAAATAATGTTAGTGAGTATTATGGCATGCGCCAGTTTAGCCATAGTAATTGGCTTTATCACTATTGTTGCTGAGCATCGAGAAAAATCACTTATCGCCCTTTCTAAAACTAAAAGTGAATTTATTACTAATGTCAGTCATGAAATTCGTACTCCGATGAATGGCGTTTTAGGTATGCTGGAACTTCTTTCCAGCACGAAATTAGATGAAGAACAACACCATAAAGTATCGGTAGCTAAAAGTAGTGCAAATACATTATTAACACTTATTAATGAAGTACTAGATTTTTCAAAAATCGAATCAGGAAAATTAGAACTAGACATTGTTGATGTCGACATTAATAAATTAATTGAAGAAACAACAGAATCTATCGCTTTTCAAGCTCACCGAAAAGGCCTTGAATTAATACTAGACAGCAGTAATTTATCTCAACATAGAGTAAAAACAGATCCTTCTAAAATAGGCCAAATATTAACTAACTTATTAGGTAATGCCGTAAAATTTACTCAAGAAGGTGAAATTTTAATTACGGCAAGTATAGAGAGGAATAAAAACAATAATTTACACCTTATTTGCAGTGTTAAGGATAGTGGTATTGGTATTCCACAAGATAAAACCGCTACACTATTTGACTCATTTACCCAAGTTGATTCATCAACCACAAGAAAGTTTGGAGGAACCGGCTTAGGATTGAATATCAGCCAACAACTGTGTCAATTATTGAATGGTACGATATCAGTCACCAGCGAAGAAGATGTCGGTAGTTGCTTTACTTTCACCGTTGAAGTATCAGAATGTGAAAGCCCAGAAACACCGCATTCATTAACGCCTTCAACACTGCCTTTATCACTTAAAAATAAAAACATTTTAATTGCAGAAAATAGCAAATTATCTTCACTAATTTTAGCAAATGAATTAAAGCGTTTAGGTGCTAGTGTCATTCAAGTAAATTCACAACAATCACTTATGGAACACATAAATAAGAAATCAACCAATGAAAAAATAGACTTAACTTTCATTAGTGAGAATTTTTCAACCGACATCGACAAACCCAGCAATGAATTTTCTAATGCATTAATTCATTCAAATACCATATTTATATTAATGGTCTACTTAAATAAACCTCACTTTAAAAAACAATTATCCCTGATAGGTTTTAACTATTTACTCAATAAGCCAGTATTCACTCACGCACTTCATAAGTTATTACATTCATTGGACAATAATGCTGAGAAAAACGACGTTGAAATTGGTGAAAGTCATATTTCAGCAATTCCTTCAGATAACTTGTTAACCAAAGACACCGATAATCATACGGCTACGCAGGCAAGCTATTTAAGTGGTAAACACTTATTGTTGGTAGAAGACAACCGAATTAATCAAATGGTCGCAATGGGGGTTTTAAAACAATTAGGACTTACTGCAACAATAGCTAACAATGGGAAGGAAGCTGTTGTGTTATTATCTCAACCACATGAGTTTTCGCTAATTTTAATGGACTGTTTAATGCCAGAAATGGACGGTTATGAAACCACTCAAATCATTAGAAGTGGAGAAACTAACGCAGAAAACATTGATATTCCGATAATAGCCTTAACAGCAAATGCAATGAAAGAGGATAAAGAAAAATGTTTAAATGTAGGCATGAACGATGTATTAACTAAGCCAATTAATATTAGCCAAGTAGAGAAAACATTAAAGCATTGGCTAAGCTAAGCTAAGTAAAAGCTAGACGAAAAAGTTAGGCGAAGTTAAAGCTAGACTAATATATAAAAGATGAAACAAGTGAAAAATCAGATGAAATGCTAACTAAAATTAAAAGTTAATTTTCATATTCATTTTCATCATCGTCATCGTCATCGTCATCAATAATGTCAGGGGTTATTGTATCAACCACTTCAATAGCACCTCCGACAACCACAGAAGCCACACCAACTGTCGCAGTAACCACTGCACAGCCAGTATTCAAGATGAGTATCAATAAAACCAAAAAAACTTTCACTGCCAAACGCATAGTAAAACCTACTAATACTAAATGAGTTATTGTAAGGGAAAACCCAAGAGTATCTTATCTTAAGCGAAATAACACTTATCACTTGATGCATCAGCAATTTAAACAATACTTTTATATCGCCTTTATTTTATATCGCCTCTAAGTAAATATTGATATTAATAGTTAACAATTCGGTTTATGGCTAAATTATATTCATCAATAAGCTTCACATAACATTCATAGATATGGTAAAACCTCTAATCAAATATTTAGACTTTTCAATAAATAGATTCAAGTTATGGCTAAAAAACTTCCTCCATTACATTTATTTAGCATTTTTGAGGCGTCAGCTCGCCTTGAAAGTTTCAAGCTTGCTAGTGAAGAATTATTCCTTACTCCATCTGCTGTTAGTCATCAAATAAAATCCCTTGAAGAATATATCGGCTTTCCGTTATTTATCAGAAAAAGTAGAGGCGTTAGTTTAAATTCGGCTGGAAAAATGTATTTAAATTATGTTCAACAAGGTATAGAACAACTTGAACAAGGAACCAAAGCAGTAAAACGTAAATATTTGTCTCCTAACTTAAAAATATCAACTTTTGCCACAATGGCAACCAACGTAATACTGCCTCAATTAGGCTTATTTCAACAAGCTCACCCTGAAATTGGGATCAGAATTGAAACAGGTTTAGACATTACGGATTTTCGCTATGAAGACTTCGATTTGGCCATAAGAATAGGAAATGGTGATTGGCCGAATGTTAGCATGAAAAAATTACTCGATATAAAAGTGGCTGCACTTTGCTCGCAAGCGTTTGCAGATAAACATCAATTAACCTCTGTTGAGCAAATAAAAGATATTCCATTAATTGATTTAACGAGTATGGATAATATTTGGCAAACATGGGCAGAAGCTTCAGGCCTTAAAGATATTGAATTCGATCACAACTTAACCTTCAACAATTATGAGTCATCACTACATGCTGCAGAGCAAGACTTAGGTTTAAGTTTAGCTTTAATGCCAATAGAGAACTCTTTAGTGAAAAGAAAAATCCTTATTAACCCTTTTAACGAAACCGTCCCGTTCGGGCGTTCACTTTATGCGGTTTACCGTGAAGAAGATAAAGATAGGCATGACATACAATGTTTTCTCAACTGGTTGATTCAATCTCCAAATATGATTGATTCAAACATTTAACATTATCAAAATTCCCAAAACCAATACCTAAGATGAATTTAATTCACCAGTTGTGTGAATATAATCCTTTTGAAGGATTAAACGCTTAGCTTTAACATAGCCCCGTCAGCTCATAAATCATTTGAACACAGAGGGAACTATGCTTTTATCATTTATAAAATATAGCTATCGAATTTTGGCAACGTTAGTGGTTGTTTTACCGATTGCACACAATGTAAGAAATCCATCGAGCATTGTTAGCTCACTAATTTATATTCCGTTGCTATCATTAGCACTAGCGGTATTTTTTATTTACTTTGATAAACAGTTAAATTTTTTAGTGATAAAACAGCGATTAAAAAATACTAATAAAAAACTCAATCAACAAAGTTTGATAAAAAAACGTTATTTAAATAAGTTATGCAAAGGTAACCATTTATCGAAACAATGTTTTAGACCACAATTCTAAAACGCCATCAGAGCTTAGCGTTAATATGTCGTTATTCTCATTAACAGCAAAATCTAAAACCGTACTACCAAAATTATGTGCTCGAATCTCACCTTGGCTGTGTTCATCACCCGTTTCAACATTCCATAATGAAATTTGATATTTAGATGATGATGTTAATAACTTATTCGTCCCGTCTAAAAAGATTGCTTCTCTAAAGTAACGGTTTCTTTCAAAGTAATTCAATTTAGAAATATCAACTCCTCTATCAAGTGAAAGGAAACGTTGATTATTTAGGGCATCTGAAATAAATAACTTCTGTGATAAGTCATCAAAAGCTAAACTTGTGATCCTAAATGGTAATTTATCATTCCAAATAACCTTACCTGTCGATATATCCCATTTATTCACTTGGCCATCTAGTGATGCCGAAATTAATCGTTGTTCATTATCACTAAATTTAAGCTGAGTGACAGGACCTTCATGTAAATTAAACTGTGAACGAGTTTCGCTAGTAATATCGGCAACAATCACACTGCCCTCAGTCAAACCAATAATGACCTTATTTCCGATTGAATTAAGCATAACTTGGCTAATTTGTGCATCTTTTGAAAAACCATTAACTTTCCAACTTAACTTTTTGTGAGTACCGTTTACAGAGAAAAGCGTGACGAAGTGTTTACCCGAAACAGCAATCCATTGGTTATCTTTCGATAGCACTACTTTATATTGCTGCTGCGTAAACTCACTACCTTCCCACTCATTGATTAATGAATAAGTTGTATTATCCCAAAGTGAAACGCTATTGTTAACTTCGAGAATAAGTGAATATTTTCCGTCATCAGAGATGTCTGCATCAATAACAGCGTTTTCAGTAAATTGATGATGATTACTCGAAATTAACGTAACCGGTTTTTCACAACCAATAATTAAGTAACTAATAATAACAACGAGTAATAGCGATCTTCGGGTAATTTTCAATTTGATAGTTCACACTTTTATATTAATAGAGCAACCATACTACAATCACATACAAAGATAATGACTTAAATAAATTGAGTTCGTTTAATTAAAGTTAGTTTAATTAAATTTACGCTACTGCGGATCTTACTATCTCATCAGTATATAATAGAACTATTAACTTGATGATAATGCCAGTAATACTATGAGTACAGACAACGAGCAGCTAAATAATCCCTTACATGGCTTAAAGCTTGATACTTTATTAGATGAGCTACTTGCTCACTACGGTTTTGAAATATTGGCTGAATATACCAATATTAATTGCTTTAAAAATAGGGCAACAGTCGCGACTAGTTTAAAGTTTTTACGTAAAACAGAATGGGCGCGTGAAAAAATAGAGCGTTTCTATCTCTATAATTATAAAAATTTACCTAAAGCAGATGATACCCAGTATGAAATAACGCCTCGTCAACGAATTATTCCTGCGCATCAAAAACCGCGAGAGCCTAAAGAACTCATATTAGGTCAAGCTCCTGCGCCAAAAGAAAGAAGCTCAAACACAAGTAGAAATAAAGATAGGTCATTTGATAAAAGTGATACGTTTAAAAAGAAATCTGATTTTAAAACCAAAGAAAGCAATAAGAAAACGAGTAACTGCGCTGATAAACCATTTGACCCTTGGAGCAATTCGCCTAAATAAAAGTTATGATTCAATGTATAAAAACACACAATTATTTAACCCTATCTACATTAACTCTATTACCACTAAGCATAAGTGTTGCTAATCGATGAAAGTACCTAAACGTATACAACCATTAATTGATGATGGATTAGTTGACGAAGTTTTAAGCCAACTAATGAGTGGTAAAGAAGCAACAGTTTATACCGTTAAGTGCGGTGATGTAATTAGATGTGCAAAAGTTTATAAAGAGGCAAATAAACGCAGCTTTAAAAAAGCGGCTCAATATCAAGAAGGTCGTAAAAGTAGGAATAGCCGCCGAGCACGTGCAATGGAAAAAGGCTCTAAGTACGGCCGAAATCAACAAGAAGAAGCTTGGCAAAATGCCGAAGTAGATGCACTTTATCTTTTAGCCAGTGCTGGAGTTCGAGTACCTGAACCTTACGGTTGTTTTGATGGTGTTCTATTAATGGAACTGATCACAGACGAGCATGGCGATGTAGCCTCCCGATTAAATGATGTCGTTATGGATGCTGAACAAGCAAGAGAAGATCATGATGTTGTCATGGTGTACATTATGAGAATGTTATGTGCTGGAGTTGTACATGGTGATTTATCTGAATTTAATGTGTTAGTCGATGAGTATGGCCCGGTCATTATTGATCTCCCACAAGCTGTGGATGCCGCTGCAAATAATAATGCTAAAAAATGCTTGAACGCGATGTAAATAATATGACAACTTATTATGGACAATTTGCGCCTGATTTACTGTCAAGTCGTTACGCACAAGAAATGTGGTCACTTTATGAAAAGAGTGAACTCACACCTGAAACAGAGCTCACCGGCAAATTTAAAGATAATAATAAATCCGCCGATGTTGATAACGTCATTGAAGAAATTAAAGCTGCTTATGAAGAAGAGCAAGCTAGGCTTGAACGTATCCGAGAAGCTGAACAAACTGATTAAGTTATATAAAAATATAAGTATAACTGCTCAGTTATACTTTTTCAGGTAAAGTCGTCTAGAGAAAGCTTTATACAAAAAATTTTGATATTTCATATCTAGCCTATCTTTTTTATCAACAACATTGATTTAGAACAAAAAACAAACAACCTCTTACTATACGTATATAAATTTGAGCATATAGTTATATTTATAGCTTCATATTTATTAATCCTTACAAAGGTTAATTATGCGTAGAAGAAACATGATTGAAAGATTAGATAAAGATGCGGGTGTTGATATGACACCAATGCTAGATATTGTTTTTATTTTATTAATATTTTTTATTGTGACAACATCTTTTGTCAAAGAGAACGGTTTCCTTGTCGAAAAATCCAAAGCAAGTAAACCATCAAATAGCCAATCCGATAATATAATGATTCATATTGATTCGAACAACATTGTTTATTTCAACACTAAAATTCAACACTAAAATTGTCGATATTGAAAGGCTTCCTGCCAGAGTAGAGCACTTTATTGCCAATCATGCGACCGAAAATATAATATTTAGACCCAATGAGGATACGAACTACCAAAAAGTTGTTGAAGTACTAGACCAATTAGCTCAATTTAAACGACTTAAAATAACCATGGGAATTTATAAACCATAATAAATTACTGTCAATATAATAGAAGCCTAGTAAATTCCACTCACAATAAGGCTATCCTCTAAGGTAACCTTTTTCTTAATTAGCAGCCTAAACTTTAGTATCATCAATTATTTAATTTCAGATAGCAAAAAGCCCGTCACTTCAGTAACGGGCTTTTCTAATTAGAAGCCTAGCAATGTCCTACTCTCACATGGGAACTCCCACACTACCATCGGCGCTAACGCATTTCACTGCTGAGTTCGGAATGGGATCAGGTGGTTCTACGTCGCTATTGTCGCTAGACAAAACTGGTTGTTA